>PUNP01000433.1 GCA_003551785.1 Candidatus Brocadiaceae bacterium
ATAATCCTAATGTTGACAACATGTGAATTTCCTGTTAGAATTAGGGCGTTTTAACATAAGTCCTCCTTATCCTACTGGACGTAATCACTGAATATTATCGTTTACACTGCCGTCAAATATATCGAACATTCCGACATGAAAAAGCAAATCATCGAACTTCAAAGGCTGCTCACCGCTATCCCCGCTATTAACCCGGAATCGGGCGGTAAGGGGGAATGGGAGAAGGCCAATGCATTGACAGATTACTTGCGTGATAACGGCTTTCCGGAACCCGTTCATCATGATACTCCCGACCCGCGCGTGCCCGAGGGAACCCGTCCCAATATTACCGTGCGGTTAGAGGGAAAAAAGAGAAAGCCGTGCATATGGGTCATGACACATATAGACATAGTGCCGCCGGGAGAAAAAATCGATTCCGATCACTGGAAAGGCTGGAACACCAACCCCTATAAATTACATGTGGAAGGCGATTTAATGTTCGGACGCGGCGTTGAGGACAATCAGCACTCTTTAGTTGCAAGCGTAATTGCGGCTCAACGTCTGCTGAACTCTAATTCACGTCCCCCAAACGATGTCGCTCTGCTGTTCGTATCGGCCGAAGAAACCGGAAGTGAATATGGTTTGAAATATCTTTTGGACGAGCACGAAGATATGTTCAGTAAAGATGACATTATAATAGCCCCGGACGGCGGCAATGAGGACGGTTCAATGATCGAGGTCGCTGAAAAAAGCGTCTTGTGGCTGAATTTCCACATAGAAGGCAAGCAGACGCACGCTTCAACCCCGCAGTTCGGCAGCAACTCATTCCTGGCGATGAGCGAGATGGTGATGGAACTTCACCGCCAGCTGCACGACAGTTTCACTGACCAGGACGATATTTACCGCCCGAGTTATTCGACTTTCGAACCCACCCGACATGACAGAAACGTGCCTAATGCCAATACTATTTCCGGTGAGGAAAACTTCAGTTTCGACTGTCGCGTTATCCCCTCCCACCCACTTGATGAAGTGATTGATAAAATTCATGCTATTGCCGGGCAGATAGATAAACGTTATGAAACTAAAACCGGCATAGAAATAGAAAACAGGTTGGATGCCCCCCCACCCACCGCCCACGACGCGCCCGCAGTCAAATTGCTGCTGGAAGCGCTTAAAAACTGCCGGGGAATAAAAGGACGTCCATTAGGACTGGGCGGAAGCACCGTAGCAGCACTTTTCAGAGAGAAAGGCTACCCCGCCGTTGTCTGGTCGACGATTAAAGGCGTTGCGCATCAGGTTAATGAACATGCGTCGATCAGCAATATTTCGGCTGATGCAGATATTTATGAATATATTTTCAGAAACGGTTCTGTTTGATATCAAGAGAAAATAAATGGTAATATTGATATTTGTCATCGCGGCCGGGCTGGGATTTTACATGGCCTGGATGATAGGTGCCAACGATGTAGCGAACAGTATGGCGGATGCCGTCGGCTCGAAGGCGCTCAGTGTCAAGCATGCCATCATTGCGGCGGGAATATGTGAACTTGCAGGGGCCGTTTTAGTCGGCGCGCACGTTACACAAACTATCAGGGGCGGAATAGTTCCGCCGGAATCCATCATGGGGGCTTTTGATGCCAACGCCGCCAAAGGAGCGGCTGCACTGGCTATCGGCATGGCTTGTGCGTTGCTGGCCGCCGCTTTATGGCTCAACCTTGCAACATGGATAGGGATGCCCGTTTCAACGACTCACAGCATAGTCGGAGCTGTTGCCGGCATTGGTATAATAACAGCGGGCTGGGCGGCCGTGCAATGGGGAACCATGGGCCGAATCGTCGCAAGCTGGTTCACCTCCCCCGTAGCAGGCGGGATAATCGCCATCATCTTTTTTAAAATCATCTCATGGAGCGTTCTGAAGCGAGACAGGCCCCTTCCGGCAGCGAAGCGCGTTGTTCCCTTTATTGTCATGTTCACAACCTTCATTGTCCTCATATCCATCCTGTTCAAGGGGCTCGATCACATACTCCCTCCCTGGCTGACCGGCAAAGGCGCTTTCATAGCGGCTGGGATAGCTGCAATCACCTTGGCGGTGGTCACCAAAATTCTCATCGGCAGAACCCTCAAAGGCACTGAAGATGATCCGCTGCAGATACAGTTAAGGCAGGTTGAAAAAGTTTTCGCGCCGATAGTCATCGGCACCTCATGCTGCGTCGCGTTCTCACACGGAGCCAATGACGTGGCGAATGCGGTCGGCCCGCTGGCAGCGGTGGTAAGCACGTTACGCTCCGGGGAAGTCGCGATGGAGGTTGCTGTCCCACTGTGGATACTGGGTTTAGGCGGCATCGGGATCGTTGTTGGTTTAGCGACATATGGATACCGGGTGATGCGTACGGTAGGGGAGAAGATCACCCAGCTCACCCCTTCACGCGGTGTTGCCGCGGATGTGGCCGCTACCGCCACGGTTTTGGCTTGCAGCAGGTTGGGGATGCCTATATCGACGACTCACACGCTCGTCGGAGCGATACTAGGCATCGGTTTAGTCAGGGGGTTCGGCGCAGTAAACAAACAGGTAACGCGCAACATCTTCGGTTCGTGGCTTATAACCGTCCCCATCGCTGCCGTCCTGGCCATCATCTTCTTTCTCATCGGACAGGCGCTGTTTTTAGAACGCTTAGCTGATTACATGGCTTCGGTCTAGTGGTCCTTTCGAGGGCTCCGGAATCCGGAAATTGCCATGCGCTCCCCCGGACGCTTAAAAGCGTCCACTACGAGCCGGTTTTTCGGCCGTGCCCAGTGCAGGTGGAATACTGATTCAGAGCTACATGATGATTTCTCACACCTCCGCCGTATCTCCGCCCAGCCCGGCTCTTTCGGCTCTTGCGGGGTTTTTCACTGAGGACTTACCAGCCACGGCATTCACCGGGCATCTTCAAGTCTAAAACGAAAATTCAGAATAATATCAGATTCTACGGGGCGACCAAGGCGTTGAGCGGGCTGGAAACTGGCATCCCCTGCCGCTTCTATTGCAGCGTTATCCAGCGAATTATATCCGCTGGACTCAATGAGTTTCACATTGTCGGGCCGCCCTTGAGAGTCAACGAAAACTTTCACTGCGACATCGCCCTCATGCCCTCTTCGGCGTGCCAGCCGTGGATATTGGGGGCGGGGGACGCTTTTGCGCTCAACACCGCTGGTGACTCCCTCTTCTCTTACATCCCCCGGAGCATCGGGGGCATCATGGTGATCGTCCTTTTCTTCCGGCTCGTCCTCCATCTCCTTCTGCTCATCCGAATCTTCCTCAGGCGCCGGATCATTTTCGGATTTTTCTTCCGGCAAATCAATTTCAGTAAAATCGGCATCCTGGTAATAGAAATCTTCTCTTTTGTTTTCCCTTTCCACCACTTCGGCGACCTCCTCAAACGGCTTGATGTCGCTGACCTGTTCGATTTCCGGGGGCGATTCTTGACTTTTTTGTGCCGGCGCACTCGAATTCAGGTTCAGCTTGACCGCCGAATGGCCACGTTGAAATTCTATCCGTGCTGGTTGACGGACAGAAAACCCGACTAACAGTCCGGCATGGAGCATACCGGACAGCACAAGATAAAACAGGAAATGGGATGATATTATTTTTGCTTTAATTTTCATCATTCATGATTAAGTAAAACTCACTGTCGCTCGACGGAGAGTGACACCTGCCGGTATCCACGGTTGGTCAGCAGGTCGAGGATTTCGACAGCTTTCCCCAACTGTGATTGGGAATCGCCGTGTATAGAGATAGGTGTTTCCGCATCAACCCACCCTTTCGCCTCCAAACTCGATATGAGCCGGGCCGGCTCAACCTTCACATCATCGAGATAAACCTCATTGTCCTCAGTGATACTGACAGCAACGTAATCCTGCACGATCTGCTCACCGGCGACGGCTTCCGGCAGTCTCACATCGATCGCCCTGTGAACGGTCATAGAAAGCATAGCGTAGATAAAGAAGACGAGCAGCAGAAAAACTACGTCGATAAGCGGGATCATATCAATTCCCCTGGCATCGCCATCTTCCAGTCCGCAATCGAATTTCATATTAACCCTCCACATTTCTTCCCTTTTTGAACGCCAGTTCAAAACGAGTAGCGACCAGAGAAAGTTCTTCAGTCGCTTTCCTGACTTTTGACTTAAAATATTCGTAAGGCAGCAAGGTGGCTATAGCGATAGAGAGTCCGGCAGCGGTAGTAATCAGGGCCTGGGCGATTCCCGATGTAACGGCCCTGGGGTCGTCGATACCGGCCTGGCCCAGTATTTCAAAAGAGCTGATTATTCCCAGCACCGTGCCGAGGATACCGAGGAGCGGCGCAACGGCAACAACGGTATGCATGAGCGCCAATCCCCGTTTCATCCGCGATATTTCTTCCATAGCGGCAGCCTCCATGCTCTCTGCCAGTCCCTCGTCCAGGTGCCGGATACCATTTATCAGCATTCTCACCCTGCAATCGTCATACTCTTCAGCGTCCGGAACTTCATCTTTGATTTTCAGACCGCCGGACTTTTCCGCAAGATGAAAGAGTTTCTCGACCTGCGATTCATTGCTTTTCACCCTCTGCAATATCCAAAAGACCGTCCGCTCCAGTATCACGGACAGCGCGATGACGGAACATGCCATCAGTGGGTACATCAACGGCCCCCCCTGTTCAATTATCGATTGCATAATGGACTCCGAATTTGTGAGTTGTACGCATTTATAGTGCTTAGTTGCATAACTAAGGACAATCTTTGGTTATCGTTGTTTTACCGCAGAGATCGCAGAAAACGCAGAGAACGGCTTCTATTAGATTTCAGAGACTGCGCTCTGAAATCAGGATGCCTTCGGCGCAATACGGATAAATATCCAAATTCATTATTCTGCTTTTATTCTCTTGATTTTGGACCAGTCATGATAACCACGGGGACAAGCCCCGTGGAGCCTCTTGTTGTTGACGTTCGTTTTTTTCTGGTAGTCAGTCATAGAAGCCACGGGCGCAAGGTCCGTGGGGAACGAATCTAAACGAAGGAGTAGAACCTCCACAGGGCTCGTCCCCGTGGTTTTTACGACTGACCACCAGAAACGATTTGATCTCACAAAATGATTCCCCACGGGGCTTGTCCCCGTGGAAGAAATGACTGCTGGTTTTGACATAATTTAGCAGCGTCGTGAAATTATTTATGTTTTAAATGAGTTCTCGGGACGCAGCAGCCTGAAAACAAAAATTTGTACATCGACAAAAAAATGTCGATGTGCGGATTTTAAGGACTAAAAACTCAAACGTTATTCTGACTTACGCAACCAAGTGATAGAGACGTCGCTCCAAAACGGTGCTGTATCGTCGCAGTGCCGAGCAGGTGCAAGGATGAACGAAAAATTGGTCGCGAGTCGTAAGTCGCTTTTCGCTGGTACTTTCAAATAAAAGTCATGCTCAACACAGACAAGAATGTCTGTGTCACGTCAGGATTGACAATAAAACACATATCAGGGCTCGAGCGTGGTTAAACGCCCGAGCCCTGCATGGAGATCACGGCACAGGAGGAGAGATGCCGCAGTCAATTAAACGTCTTCACGGCGTTCATACGTTAAAACCGCGCCTGCAAGCCGCCGTAAATAGCACGCCCGGGCGTATTATACCCGGCGACCTCCTCGTAATCCTCACGGGTCAGGTTTTCAATGCGTCCGAATATAGTAACATTATTATGTATTTCGTGTGACGCTGCAAGGTTAAGCAGTGTGTAGCTGCCAAGACGGACATTGTCGACATCATAACGTCTCCCAACAAAATGGCCGCTGAGAGTGACGCTGGAGCGATCATTCCAGTTGTATTGAAATTCGGAGATAATTCGATCTTTTGGGCGTCTAAGAAGTTCCTCACGAGTATCCTTGTCTTTCGCACGGGTATACGTGTAGCCCAGACGACCAGTCAGCGAGTCAACCATTTTGGCTGACAGACCGGTTTCAAAACCATAAGTCTCGGCTTCGTTTATGTTTTTATATCCAACTGTAGGGTCCCAGTCAATCAGATCATCAATTCTATTCTCAAAATACGTAATTTCCGCCTGTAAACGTTCAGAAATCAGCACTTGTTCAACACCGACATCCCACCCACGGCTCTCTTCGGGATCAAGGTCTTGATTTCCAAGCGGAGTCGGTCCAAATCCAAAATCAGTTGCCGGAGCATAAAGCTGATATAGAGAAGGTGCCTTAAAACCCGTGCCGAAAGACCCTCTGAACTTTGTATCAGTATTTCGCAGCAGGTAAGCACTCGAGAGGCGGTAAGTGGTTTTAGATCCAAAATCTTCATGACTGTCGATGCGCATCCCACCTGTCAGATAAAGGTCGTCTATCGGTTCAAGCTGTTTCTGAACAAAACCGCTGGTAGTGCTTGTACGGGCATCAAAATCGTTATCATATTTTTCTTCCTCCCATTCTCCGCCCAGCGTCAAGGTACTCCTGTCATGAAGATATAAATTATGCTGCCAATCCACCTGCATATACTTACCACGGAATCGATCAGTGCCCCATGTATGATACATTGATCTTCTCATATCGTTATGACCTATACCAATGACCTGCTCCCAGAGGCCGTCTGCAAGGTCAAGCGTAGCCTGTCCTCTCACGGTATTCCTGGTGGAATATTGCTTGTTATCGGCATCAACAAAAGCGTCCTCGTCGTATTCACTGTCAGCACTCTCATAATTATACATCAGATCGAATTTGAGGTTATCAAGTGCTTGCAGTCCGAGCCGGGAATAAAACGTCCTATTACGATAACTGTCATTGTCCCCGTCCGGATCATCCGCATGTGAAAATCCCCTGGAATCGGTATAACTGCCACCGAGATGATAACTGACAGGGCCTTGCGCTCCTCCCACGCTGAAACGAGATAAACTTGTATCATAGCCACCGTATTCAGTGCTCAGGGTCACACTCGGGGGCCCTTCACCTTTTTCGGTTATGATATTAACTACTCCACCCATCGCATCAGAACCATAAAGAGTACTTTGGGGACCGCGAATGAACTCGATACGCTCGATATTATCTGTCGTCAAATGCGAAAATTCAAATGAGCGTCCCATGAGACTGGGATCGTTAACCATGACACCATCAATCATCACCTTGGTGTGACTGCTGTCCATTCCCCGGATATACGACGATGTCTGCGCGCCCGGCCCACCTGATCGTGCTATATGCATTCCCTCAACCTGCCGCAGGGCATCATACACCGTTCTGTCCTGCCGCCGATCCATATCCTCGGCGGTGATAACTGACATCGAGCTGCCGACCTGTTCCGTCGGCGTGGCAAGCCGGGTGGCTGTCACCACTATTTCTTCGGTCTCCTGCGCATCCGTTTCGACATCATCTGCAAAAACACTCAAACCGTTGCCTGCGAGCAACGCCAATCCTGCACTTCCGATCAACAGCGACTTCGTGATAAACTTCATAGATAACACTCCTTTCCCCCCTCGGGGAATAAATAAAGAAAAAAAGATTTTGCATCAGGTCTCCTGGCTCACGCTGGTGGTGCTTTGCCTGGAGGCAAAACACACGTCCTCCGGCCGTGCCTTCCCCCTCATTTAACGAGGAGTGGCATTTCAACGGCCTTTGCAGCGAATACAGTTGCGGGGCAGCGGGAGAATCTCACTCCCTTCCCTGCGTGCAAAAAAACACACCGAACATTTCACAAACCAACGACAATATTTAATGTAAAGATTAAATACAACTTCCTAAGTGAAATTCCCGGAAAATAAAAAGAGCTGCATCAAACAAAAAAAATCCCGCTGAGGACATGCAGCACAAATCCTCAGCGGGATACCGTATTCTATCCACGCTTTACCTGATAAATATTTTTCATCACAAAACGCTCAAACCCGGAGCGGATGAAATATATTATGTCGTATCGAGCAGGTTTTCCGGCTCCCGGTCATAGCTTCCCCTTTAGCCTTCCCATCCTGAAGATTAAGGACAGTGGCAGTAAATAAAAGGTTTCGCTACCGGTCACGGCGGCGGGTCCGCGACGGATTCTCACCGTCTTCCCTATCAAATGAAAACAGATTTATAACTCGAATATGCAATTTTAGCAGAATGATCAAACTATGTCAAATATCAAAGGCTGGTAGCGTGACTGTCCTGACCGCAGTACCAAGCCGGCAGCCATTTCTTCCACGGGGGCAAGCCCCGAGGGGGATCATTGTGTGGGGCCATTTTTTTTCTGGTGGTCAGTCGTTTGACCCACGGGGACAAGCCCCGTGGAGTTTTATCCCTTCGTTAAGATTCGGCTCCCCACGGGCCTTGTGCCCGTGGGGAGCATGACTGACTATCAGAAAAACACAACGCCAACAACAGGGAGACTCCACGGGGCTTGTCCCCGTGGTTATCATGATTAGCCTAAAAACACAACTAAC
>PUNP01000857.1 GCA_003551785.1 Candidatus Brocadiaceae bacterium
ATGGTTTCATTATCTACCGGTAAAAAATCATGGAAAAAAGCTGCTGCAGCCACGGGACAAGCGCACAACGACTACTGAACCTAAAAGCGCAAACATTATTATATACGCCAGAAGAATCATTAATTTTCTTAACAAACCTAACCTCCCAATTTTTCCGTTTCTTGCATAGTTCTTCCCACGGAACGTTCAAGTCTGCTGACGGCGAGGTACCAATCCAACCGGGCCTCGACTTCACGCCCCCGGGCGCGGGTGTGATCCGCCTGGGCATCGGTCAGATCTCCGATACCCAAACGCCCCTCTTCATAGGCGATTTCCGCCACTTCAAGAGATTCCTGCGCGCTTTCGACAAAAGCTTCTGCAGCAATAATAGATTCTTTAGCTCTCAGGAGTTCGGAATAAGCTTCCCAGACCTCGCGTTCCACCTCTCTCAATTCACTTTCATATTCTTCCAGGGCCTGATTAACCATTGTCTCGCGTTCGCGAATACGATAAGATCGTTCAAACCCTGTGAATATTTCCCAATTCAGGTCTAATCCCACCGTCCATTCATTATATCTGGGTCTTAATTTATCGTCACGCCTGCCATACGAGCCTGAGCCACTCAATTGGGGCCATTTCCTGCGCCATTCTGAAACCATCTCACGCTCGATTCGCTTGACTTCAGCCGCACTTGCCTGCAAACCGGCACGTTCCCGCACGGCCTTTTCCATAAGGTGAGCTACATCTTCGAGTTCATATTCCATAATTTCAGGCGGTATCTCAACCACATCGTATTCAACAGACGGCTGCAGTCCCATAACGGTCGCCAGACGCCCTTTGTTGGTCCGAACTTGATTTTCTGCATCAACGATTTCGAAGCGCGCTTCGGCTTTTCTTGCGCGTGCCTGTAAGACTTCCGCTTCATGAACGAATCCCGCCTCGAACCTGGCCTCGGCCAACCCTAAATGATGCTCACGCTGGCGCAGCGATTCTTCAGCAACTTCGAGCATGGCTTGAGCATTGAGCAGCCGATAATAATGCACCTGAGTCTCCAATGCGAGGTCAAGAAGGTTGGAATCATGGCGCAGGTTGGCCGATTGAAGGGCGTGTTCGGCCGCATTTTCGGCCGCTCGCGTCGCACCGGCATCGAAAAGCAATTGCCGGACGCCGAAAGTGGCACTGTACTCTGTTGAATAAATACTGTCTCCATCTTCTGCCGTAGGGGCTTGCCCAAAACCACCTTCTACATTCCCCACCTGCTCGCGCATGGTTCTGGTCACACCGGAGCTGACCGTCATCTGCGGCCATCGGGGCGCACTGGCCTGTCCGGCACGCATCGCCTCGGCATGCGTCCTGCTCCATGAACTGCGCGCAGTAGGTGAGTTCATGAAAGCGGTCTGAATACATTCCGCAAGGGACAGAGGGCCGGCCTCCGGGTCGGGCTTGGCCATCGGTTCTATATCGGGCAACTGCGGACGTTCGCTGCGTGAATGCTCACCGGCGTCCAAAGGTATCTCATCGGTTTTCAGAAATGGGTCTTGGGTGGTACATCCTAAAATAAATACTAAAAGTAAAGCACAAAAAAAGAGTTTTTCGATGATAAGTCTCATGTAAATTCTCCGTTAGAAATCATAAATAAGCAGTAAAAACTGCGCAATGGCGAGAAAATTCCATATTCATTGTTGCTTAAAAACATGTAGTAAACTAACAATTCCCTGTCGATGTGGAAGCACTAAGCGCCTATATAGCCCGCAGTCTGAGCCTGAGTCCCTTAACAACACGCTGGATAACAAATTGAATCCAGGGGCCTTCGCCGTAATTTATCCTCGCCTTGCCGGTCATGCCGACGGGGATACTGTTGGCGGAATCATTGGGTATCCCGTTGACCTGATAGAGGGTTACAAGCGGTCTCTTTCGTCCGTCAGGGGTTGGTTCGACCGGCACGAAACCGACATCCGCCAGGGTGATACCCACGTTTTCGATAGTTTGCACGTCCACCGCTGAAATATCGCCGACAACGGCGGAGTACCTTGTTTCAGGATTGAACCTGAAAAGGCAATCGATTTGGTCCCCCAAACCTATA
The DNA here is from genome assembly GCA_003551785.1 of Candidatus Brocadiaceae bacterium. The sequence continues at coordinate 2,063 of PUNP01000857.1, forward strand.
TAAGACAAATCATACTCTCGGACATAAGTAGCAAAACTGCCGTTCCCCGTGTTTCCAACGGCCATAAGACCAGTTCCGGCGCGCACGACCGAGCCTTCAAAACGCCGGAGTTCAATCGCATTTTCGGTTTCATTTAAACCGACGAAGCCATGCCGGTCGGCGCCCAGCCGTGCTTCAGTCTGATGCACATCCATAATAACACCGTCAAAAGGCGCCCGTAAAGTCAATCTGTCGATTTTTGAAGCAATTTCATTTTTTTCATTTTCAAGGCTGTTTTTCTCTCTGACAAGCATTTGATAAGCGGCCTGATCACGTTCGAGAGCACCGCGCATCCTGGCATCAACCTGATCAATCCGGTGAGTCAATTGTTCGTATCTGTTTACTAAAGTGGTATTTGTGAGACGAGCAATTTCTTGCCCTTTCTCAACACGCTCACCGTTTTTCACTAATATCTCATCGACACGCGCAGTCACAGGCGCTCGGACAGTCGAAGTGGTTTCGGGCATAAAAACTACCGGAGCACTGACGGAATAGGTAATCGGGACAAATAACGCAGCACCCAGTAAAATGAAAAACACGAGCACGGCCAGTCCGTATTTAATGCTGATTTTACCGCGCTGATAATGCTGTTTCAACTCTTTTCCATGTTTTATTATTGGCATAACAATCATCCCGTAAGTAGAACTGATGAGGCTGAAAACTCCAAGAGGCTCGAAAATACTGTATAAGAAGAAACTGATCGAAACGATAATGATAATCCTGTATAAGATACGCAGCACTCCATAAATAACATAAGTATGGGGAGCTGAATCAAGCGCCGGAGGATCGCGATGAAGTCCTAAAACATACCGATCAAACAGGTATTCCAAATACTGAGATGCTTTCATCCGCAGGTTGGGTATTTCAACCAAATCCATGAGCATATAATATCCGTCAAAACGCAACAAAGGATTCGCATTGAAAAGAACCGAGTGAACGCTGGCGGCAACCATTGTGCTGTAGGCAACCTGCTTGACGAATCCCGGCTCGGAGGTTATCCAGATGATAGCAGCAATAGCCGCCAGCATTATTTCGGTCCCCAACCCGGAAAAAGTAACAATCACCCTGTGCCACTTGTTCGTCAGGCTCCATGCATCATTGGTTTCAGTAAACATAGCCGGCTGGAAAACCAGAAACGCGGGACCGATAGCATGGACTTCCCCGCCAAAATGCTTACATGTAAATGCGTGCCCCAGTTCGTGGAAAAATTTAATAAAAAAGATAACACCGCTCAAAATCAGCAAATTAACCGGACTGAGCAAAGAGAAGGCTTCGGCAACCAGGGTTGAAAAATTCGTGGCCATGATCCAAACCGCTATCGCCGCCAGGGCCAGCCAGACTAATCCGAAAAACGGACGGAAGAAGAACCTGAATATTGGCAGCAGCTTCCCTATCGTTTCATCCGGGTCCCACAGGGGTATAGTCATGAAAAGGTAATTTGAAATGAACCTTTTAAACCTGCTCTTTTTTTTCTCCTGCCTCTGATCGGCGATACGCCGTGCATCGCCCATGCCTTTACTTTTGAGCAAGTTAGATTGCCGTAACTGGTTAGCATATTTGTAGACCTCAAAAGCCTCAACTTCGGAGCCCGTAAGTTTTTTAACCTCGTGCTGGGTGTGCTCAATATCATGGCCTTCCTGAAAGCATTTCAGAACGATATACTCGACCTCACCGAGCCGATAATAACTGAGACTTACGGGATCCTTGACCACATAACTCAGTTGCCCCCGAAAATGCTGTGGAGTGATTTCCAAATCCGTTCTTATTGGAGGTGGCTGTTCTGATTCAATCCCCATACCCGTTACTCGGCATCCTGATCCAAAAACCTCACTTCACACGCCATACCCGGTCGCACATCACCATCCGCTTCAGCCCTGGCCCTGACCAGGAAAGTTCCGCTACCACTATCAACATAGGGCGAAACGAAAACAACTTTTCCTTCAAGAACGAAATCATCAAGATGTCTGAATCGCACTTCAACTTTTTGTCCGGACCATACATTCGGGACATGATTTTCGGAGAGATGGATTCTGAATTCTATGCTGGAAAGATCGACCACTTCGACAAGTTCCTGACCGTCCACCGCCATTTCCCCCTCATCAATTCTTATCCTGGAAACTATACCGGAAAGAGGCGCTTTAATACGATAAGCCTCAGCACGTGATTCATATAGTGCGAGTTGACGCCTGGCCAGTTCATGATTACGACGCTGTTCTTCCAGTTCAAGGAGCGACAGCCTCATGCGCGTCTCATATCTGTCCAGTTCGGATTCGGATATACCGCGTCCAACCCGTTCACTCCTTTCATACTCACGTTTATTCAATTCATACTCTTCCTCGGCACTTTTAATTCTGTTTTCGTAGTCAGCCTGTATTTCAGCTACATCAATCTGTGCATCAATCTCTCTCGAATCGAGCTGAATCAACAAATCTCCATCAGCAACATAATCCCCCTCTTCAACGTAGATTTCCCTCACATTTTCATCAATAGTTGAAGAAAGTTTAACTCTTCGATGCGGTAAGCTGACGGCATTCCAGAAATTATCGTAAAAATCATTATGTTCCCCGGCATGTGAAGGAACAGAAAGCGCGAACAAAAGTAAAGCAACGGCTGACATTTTGAGTGAATTTGAGCATAAATTCTTCATTGTATAATCCCTTTTTTCTAAGATGACTTCATGACTTCGTGACATTGTGTTATTATATACCAAAAAAACGGTTTGAGTCAAGAATTGCTCTTCCGAAAAGGCAGCTGTAATTGCCCCGCCTGGAATGGTGGAGCGCCAATACGTGTTATTTCAGCCCCGAGCGAGGAAAGCTTCTCATCGAGTCCTTCATATCCTCTATCCACATGTTCCATACCGGACACAACAGTCTCTCCATCAGCCCCGAGCCCCGCCATAATCAACCCCGCCCCGCCGCGCAGGTCTTTTGCCTGAATGAATGCGCCGCTCAGCGGAACCGGGCCTCTGACCACGGCTTGAGGGCCCTGCCTGACGATATTAGCGCCGAGTCTGAGTAATTCACCGACATGCGTAAAACGCTCTGGATAGACAAAATCCGTCACTACGCTTGTCCCCTCGGCGGCGGTAAGCACAGAGAGCAACTGCGGCTGCATGTCGGTCGGCAGGCCGGGATAGGGAAGCGCGGTACAATCGGCAGCATTTAAAGCACCGTCTCTGCTTACGATGGTGGTGTTGGCTTTAACTTCAAACTGCAGACCCATGTTCGACATCACATCCCTCAACGCGGCCATATGCTCGGCGCGCACATGCTGCATCTTAACTTCACCTCCGGCAATAGCCACAGCACATGCATACGTACCCGCCTCTATACGGTCGGGAATTATCTGATGCATGCACCCCTCCAGATTCTTAACACCGTCGATTCTGACTGTATGAGTTCCGGCCCCTGATACTGAAGCCCCACATTGGTTCAAATATAGTGCCAGATCAGCAATTTCAGGTTCTGTTGCGGCGTGTTCTATGACTGTAGTTCCTTCCGCCAGAGTTGCAGCCATCATAACATTGGCAGTGCCTAAAACTGTTGACCCATGCGGCCCCCCCATAAAAATTCTTTCACCTTTCAGACGCTCCGCCTTAGCTATAACATAACCGCCTTCCTGTTCGATATCCGCACCTAAAGCCCTGAGACCTTTTAAATGCAGGTCAACGGGTCTTTCTCCGAGAACACACCCCCCAGGCAACGGAACGCGTGCGTATCCCCGCCTGGCCAACAGCGGTCCTAAAACACATATACTGGCACGCATGGCAATAGCCTGGTCAAGTGGGCACTCGCAATTGGTTTCATCCACTACCTTCAAAACCATACGATGCTCGGAAGTACGCTCTACATAAACACCTAAACTGTCAAGTATTATAGCGAGTGTGCGCACATCGGTCAGGCGCGGCACTTTGTCCAAAACCGTCTCGCCGTCGATAAGCAGGGAGGCTGCCATTATAGGTAAAGAAGCATTTTTGGCCCCATTAATTTTTACTGTGCCATTCAGGGGTATGCCGCCCTCTATCTTAACTTTTGACATATAGATTAATCCAAGTAAACTTTTAATCACTAACAAGCGTCACAATTCTCTCATACCCGAAGCAATCCTTTCTAACTTCCAGGGTATCTGCATTCCAATGTTTAGATTCAGCGATCAAACCGGAAATATATTCCTGATGAGAAGCGCCACCGATTTCCAAAACCAATCTTCCCCCCTTTTTTAAGGCACGCGGAGCTTCCTGTAAAATACCTTTTATAACACTCAGTCCCCCCGCCCCGCCGTCAAGGGCGTTAATAGGCTCCCATTCCCTGACTTCCTCCTGGAGACCAGCAATTTCCTCGGGTGGGATATAGGGTGGATTGCTGACAAGCCAGTCCAGTTTTTCATCCCCAGATTGATACTCATTGGGCAATGCATCTAAAAGATGCCCTTCTCTGAAACTTATTCTATCAGATACGGAATGTTTTTCAGCGTTTCGCTGAGCTTGTTTTAGAGCCTCACGGCTGACATCGGTTGCGTAGAAGGTAGATTCCCCCAGTTCACAGGCTAAAGTAACGGCGATAGCACCGCTGCCGGTACCGATATCCGCAATTTTTAGAGAATTACCCTCTGCATCCCCTGCAAATTCCAAACAGGTATCAATCAATAGTTCAGTTTCCGGTCGGGGTATCAGTGTGGATTCATTGACGTAGAATTTTCTGCCATAAAACTCGGTATATCCCAACACATACTGCAACGGACACCTTTTGGCGCGGGATTTGACCATTTCCCGGTAGCGTTCTTTAACTTCAGCAGATGCCTGGTCTTCAAAATTAGCATAGAGCATAATGCGCTCCATTCCCGTCGCCGCGCTCAAGAGCCATTCAGCATTCAAACGAGCATCTTCGATACCGATTTTCTCAAAATAATCGGTAGTCCACTTGAGCATCTGGAGCAGTGTCCACTCGGAAGCGATATTATTACTTTGCATGGATGTACATTAATCAGAAAAAAAACGATTTCAGTCCTTCATAGCTTCCAGTTTTTCTTCAAGCAGCGGTTTGACCTGTTTAGCATCCGCCTGCCCCTTTGTCAAGCGCATCACCTGTCCGAGGAGCGCTCCGATAGCCTGTTTTTTGCCACCGAGATAATCTTCTACAGCTTTGGGGGCAGCCTCGAGGGCCTGTTCAACAACAGGTTCGAGGGCACCTGCATCACTAATTGCCTCAAGGCCTAATTCTTTGACTAAGACTTCTGAGGTTTTCCCGCTCTCCACCATGGCAGCCAGAACATCCCGGGCACCTTGTGCAGTAACTTTTCTCTCGTCTGCCATCCTGATTAAAGCAGCCAGATCAGCAGGTGAAATACAGAAATCTTCGATACCCACCTTCATATCGTTAAGCAGAGCCATAATATCGTTCATAATCCAATTGGCGGCCGATTTAGGGCTCTCATAATGTTCCAGAACGGACTCATAATAATCGGCAAGCACACGTTCTTCGGTAAGTACCGAGGCGTCGTAAAGGCTAAGCCCGAAATCATCCATAAACCGTTCACGTCTATTTAAAGGCAGTTCAGGAACTTGAGATTGCAGTTTCTTTAGCCATTCATCGTCGATATCATAGCGCACTAAATCGGGTTCGGGCACATACCGATAATCGTGAGCCTCCTCTTTCGACCGCATACGTCTGCTGACTGCCGCAGTTTCGTCCCACAAACGCGTCTCTCTCTCGACCGTTTCGCCTTTGGCAAGCAGTTTGCCCTGTCGTTGAACTTCATATTCGAGGCAGGCAGTAACGGCTTTCATGGAATTCAGGTTTTTTATTTCGACTCTTCCGCCGGTCCCCGTTTTGCCGGGTTCATTAAGGCTGACAGAGGCCTCAAAGCGCAGAGAACCTTCCTGCATCTGACAATCTGAGACCTCACTGTAGAGCAGAATCCTCCTGAGGGTCTGCATAAAGCTTTCCGCTTCTTCGACGCTTCGCATATCCGGAGCACTGACTATTTCCAGCAAGGCCATTCCAGCCCTGTTCAGATCAACTAAGCTAAAATTAGCGCCGGGGTACTCGACATGCATATTCTTACCGGCATCTTCTTCAAGGTGGACATTCCAAATTTTGACCTTTTTAGTTTCACCATCTACCGGAATACGGATAAAACCGTTATCGCCTAAATTGCAATAATTTTGAGAAACCTGGAAATTTCTGGGCAAATCAGGATAATAATAATGTTTACGATCGAAAAAAGTATTTGTATTGATATCACAATTAAGTGCCAAAGCCG
>PUNP01000202.1 GCA_003551785.1 Candidatus Brocadiaceae bacterium
ATGGATGCTTATAGACACTGGTGATATAGTCGTTCACGTATTTGAAAAATCGAGACGTGAACTCTATAACCTTGAAGTTTTGTGGGGCGATGCAGAGCATATCAGCGCTCTGTAACGGGAACAGAAAGTGTTTTGTGTTGATCTGTTAAGGTCTGGCTTTTCATTGCACCTTGGAGTTTTTCATCGGATAATTGTTTTCTTCTCAACCACGCCATTAGCACCTAATACTCGATAAAAATAGGAGCGAACACATGTCTTTAGTCGTCGTAGGTTCTACTGCATTGGACAGCTTAAAAACCCCGCGAGGAAGTGTCGATTCAATACTCGGCGGTTCTTCGGTTTATTTTTCCTTAGCGTCTTCTTTCTTCACTCCCGTAAAATTAGTTAGTGTTGTCGGACGGGATTTTCCCCTCACGTATAGGGACTTGCTCACGGATCGCGGGATTGATATTGCCGGATTGGTGGCTGAAGACGGCGATACTTTCCGGTGGAAAGGAGAATATAAAGGAGCGATGAATGAAGCCAAAACTCTGGATGTTCAATTGAATGTTTTTGCAGATTTCATGCCCGAGGTGCCGGACTCGTATAAAGACTCTTCATTTGTATTCCTTGCCAACTGTTCCCCACACACTCAAATCCACGTCAGAGACCAATTCGCCGATGATGCCTTTGTCATGGCGGATACGATGAATTTATGGATAGAGACTGAGAAGGAGGCATTGTTAGAGCTTTTCGGTAAGGTCGACGGTATCATTTTGAACGATGATGAAGCGCGGCAGGTCAGCGGCGAACAGAACTTAATCCGTGCCGGTAAGTGGATTTGCGAACATGGTCCCCAATACTGCATCATTAAAAAGGCCGAGCATGGAGCAATGATGCTCAGCAGTGATACGCTGTTTGCGCTGCCGGGGTTCCCTACGGAAATAGTTTTCGACCCAACGGGGGCCGGCGACAGCTTTGCGGGCGGCCTGATGGGGAAACTTGCCGAAGACGGATCGGTTGATAATAAATCTTTATGCCGCGCTCTGGCGTATGGAACGGTTACTGCTTCTTTTACTATTGAGTCTTTTGGTACCGACCGACTTTGCGAAATTGACCGGGAAGAGCTGGAAGAACGTCTTGAAAAGTATAAAGAATATACTCAAATCCCCTGAGTCCCAATCCTTTTTTGGGTTCACGTCTCCATTAATTTTGCCCGGTTTCAACGCAATATCATTCATTAAAAAATTTTTCAATGGCCGAAACAAAAATTTTTACGCCGTTGAACAGTGCGCTCTCATCTATGTCGAACAGAGGGGTATGCCCTTCCTTATTTTCCCCCGCCGGTTGGTTGGACGTGCCGAGTTTGAATATTGCTGAAGGCCTTTCTATAGAATAATAAGCAAAATCTTCGGCTCCCATACCCGGTTGGATTGTCTTGAGCCGGTTGGGTTGAAGTACTTCAGCAGCGGCCTCCCTGAGCAATTTAGTGGCTTCAGGGGTGTTTACACAAGGCGGACATCCGTCGGTATATTGATAGTCTACGCGATCAAGGTCATAGGCGGTTTTGATGGAATCAGCGAATCCAGCAAGTCTTTTTTTAATTGTCTTTCTTACATTTTCGTTGAATGAGCGGACAGTTCCCTCTAAAAGAACCTTTTCAGGGAGTATATTTGCCGCACTGCCGCCTTGTATTACCCCTATTGAGACAACGCCCGAGTCAATGGGGTCGATATTTCGCGACATGATAGTTTGAATCTGCGTGGCAAAAAAACAGGCCGCTAAAATTGTGTCATTAGTTTTATGTGGCCGGGCAGCATGGGCACCTTTATCAATGAAAACCGCCCGAAACCTGTCTGAAGATGCATGGCTTACGCTATCAAAAAAACCCGCCTCACCTGTTTCCATCTCGTTGGAAACGTGACAGCCGAGCACACAATCGACGTGCGGTTCTTCGAGAATTCCTTCTTTGATGATGGCCTTTGCACCGCGCACACCCTCTTCCGCAGGCTGGAATATGAATTTAACGTTTCCGTTGATCCGTTCAACTAAATCGTTGTCGATAATATATCTGGCCACTCCTAATAGTATTGCTGTATGAGCGTCATGCCCGCAGGCATGCATCATTCCGTCGATACGGGATTTATACTCGACATCATTTTTCTCCTGAATCGGCAGCGCGTCGATGTCGGCGCGCAGACCGAGTGTCGGCCCATCATTCCCCCCTTTTAATATTCCTGCAACCCCGGTACCGGCATAACCTGTTTTGACCTCAAGCCCCAACTCTCTCAAAATGTCAGCAATTTTAGCCGCCGTTTGCACTTCGTTAAAAGCTATTTCGGGGTGTTTATGAAACTCGCGTCTTAACCCTATTACCCATTCTTCCAAATATTTCATATCTCGCTCCTGTATAAAATTTTTTTTAGTTCCTCATATTATAGAGAACGAGTGAGTGGAGAGCAAGCAACCTCAACTGAACTTTTATGGGAAAATTGTTTTGCATGCTTTTAAAGCTTTTACTCTCGTGTGTACAAGGTCAGATTGTAACCATTAACATTTGTCGTAATGGTCGTTTCCCCACGGGCCTTGTGCCCGTGGCTTACATGACTGACTACCAGAAAAGCAAACACCAAAAAAGAAGACTCCATGGGGCTTGTCCCCGTGGTTATCATGACTTGTTCGGAATCAAAAGAAAAAGAACAACTTTTGGGACGGAGTTCGGCGTTCCCAAGAATTTTCAAGCTTAATGGGTACGTCAGATTTATCCACTTTAGTGATGAGTGACCTAAAAATATATTTACTTGCATAATGGGAGATTAATGTTTATACTAACCGCCGTAGCAAGTTCTCGGTGAAGACAGTTGTAGTGAACTGATGGGGTCTACGGTGTTGTATCCCAGTGAACCCGCAACATCACCACCTGCACAGGGCAGGGTGGTGATTACGTATACGTTGTTCAATGAATATTTATGCCTGCGAGCATCTAAAATATAGGAGGTTTTTGATTTTGGGAAATATAAATGGGAAAGCGAATGGAGTAAGTTTAGGGATAATTCCAGAACCAAGGCAAGTGATACAGGGGGAAGGGAAGTACCAATTTAGTGAATGTTCGACAATAGGCTGCATAGGGGGAATTGATGCCGAAAGTGCGGCGGAAATGGCAGCACGGTATTTGCGACCGGCAACCGGATACGGCTTTAAAGTCGAAAAAGGTAAAGAAGATGCCGACATTGTTTTAATCAGCCTTAATGATGCTAAAACCGACAGAAACGGCTTTGTAGATGAGTCTTACAGCATGGCAATCAATACTAATGGTGTGCGTTTAACCGCTGCATGTCGTGCGGGCCTCCTGCATGGTATTCAGACTCTGAGGCAGTGCTTGCCGCCGGCTAATTATAGCACAAATCTCGTGAAGGGTGTTGACTGGTCGGTTCCCTGTGTTCAGATAGAGGATAAACCGGATATGAGATGGCGGGGGCTTCATCTTGATGTATCAAGGCATTTCTTTAGCGTTGAAGAGGTTTGCCGTTTTATAGAACTTCTGGCTATGCACCGGTTCAACAGACTTCACTGGCACCTGACCGATGACCAGGGGTGGCGTGTGGAAGTTGAACAATATCCGCGTCTGACCGAAGTCGGCTCACAGCGCCCTTATACTCTTATCGGTCATGAGAGCGAGCGTCCGAGGCGTTATGACGACGTGCTTTATGGTGGGTTTTACACGAAAAAAGAGCTTAAAGAGATCGTAGAATTCGCTGATGAGCGGGGCATCTCCATTATGCCGGAGATCGATATGCCCGGGCATATGCAGGCTGCTATAGCGGCTTACCCCGGACTGGGCAACACGGATATGTCGCTTAAACCGCGCTGTCATTGGGGTATCAGTCACCATATTCTCAACCCGAAAGCTGAAACGGTGCAGTTCATAAAAAATGTTCTCTCTGAAGTGCTTGAACTTTTCCCGAACTATTACATTCATATCGGCGGTGACGAGGCAGTTAAAACAGAATGGTCCGAAAGCCGCATGGCCCAGGAAAGGATGCGAGAGCTCGGTCTTAATAATGAAGAAGAACTGCAAAGCTGGTTCATCGCTGAAATGGGTGCATATCTGGCGGATAATAACAGAAAGCTCATCGGCTGGGATGAAATAATGCAGGGCGGTTTACCAGAAGGATCAGCCGTCATGAGCTGGCGGAATATGGAGCATGGTGTGGAGGCCGCTAAGATGGGCCACGATATAGTGATGGCTCCCAAACAATGCACCTATTTCGATTATTACCAGTTTTCGTCAACTGAACGAGAACCGTTAGCAATAGGCGGGTTGACCACTCTGGAAGATGTGTACGGCTTCAATCCGATAACGGAGGAATTACCGGATGATAATCGGAACAATATACTCGGTGGCCAAGGGCAGCTATGGACCGAATATATACCGGATATGGAATGTCTCGAATACAGAGCTTATCCCCGCGCTTGCGCTCTGTCAGAAGTGCTGTGGAAAGAAGACAGGGGGAGTTTTGATCATTTTAAAAAGCGGCTTCAACTGCACCGCAGGCGGATGAAAGAATTGAACTGTAATTTATTTGGATTCGATATTAACCAGGCGCTTTAACCCCGTAACATTGCTATCAAAATTCGATGATGAGCAAAACAGATATTCTGCTCTGTGGCGTTTACATTTCTGTGATCAAAGGACCAGTGACAAGCGACTTACGACTGACTTCTCAATAATCTTGGCGTTTCGGTGCCGCGCTGAAAGTTGCAATAATTACAGAGTGCCGTTTCTGGAAACGTGTAGGGTAATTAAAATAAGCACATCGATATTTTCTGACGATATGCAGAAAAAAATATATACCCAATGTTCAAGTAACGGAAATTCTGATTTTTTAATTTCGTATTCCCAATTATGTTTTCATTTTTGAGTGATTTTATGGCAAGATATAACTCATTTTATCCAACGTATGTGCCTGTTAGTGTACGCAAAGGACGTAACCGAAAAGCGCTGGATAAACTAAAGAAAAATTCGGACATCCAACCCGTGCATGTGAGCGGACGCAAGATAGCTAAAACATGGTGGGGGGAGCATTGGTGTGACAACCTGGAGAGATATGCGGATTACAGCAATCGCATCGGACGCGGGCGCAGCTACGTGCGCCATGGCGCGGTGCTGGATTTGCGAATCTCCGAGGGGGAAATTAAGGCGGTAGTCAAAGGAAGCAGGGCGGCCCCTTACAACGTCTCTGTATCGGTAGAGAAACTCTCAGAGGAGAAAAGTGATAAATTATGTAAAGCATCCGCCCGGGCCGTGGATTCGCTAGCTGATCTCTTAGGCGGGAAGTTCCCACAAGAATTGAAATCACTGTTTTTTGATAGAAAAGACGGGATATACCCCGCCCCCGCTGAAATATCTTTCAACTGCTCATGCCCCGATTGGGCCTCTATGTGTAAACATGTAGCTGCCGCTCTGTACGGTGTCGGGCGAAGGCTTGATGACAGCCCGGGTATGCTGTTTCAACTGCGCAGTGTCTCGGTTGAAGACCTGGTCGAGAAGACACTCGATGACAGCACCGATGAACTGATGAAAAAGGCGGATTCCGCCTCCGGTGATGATGTTATGAAAGATGCCGATATCGAGTCCGTTTTCGGTATAGAAATGGAACAGTCAACGGGAGAAGATGTCGAATTGCCTTCCGTTGCAGATTTTAGCGGAGCGGATTCCAGTGATGAGTTCGTCAAAGAAGATACTGCAAAAGATCAGTTTGCTGCTGAGCCTGCTAAGCGCACTTCGAAAACTCAAGGAAAATTATTGCATTCAGCGCCGGTTTTAGCGCATTTTATGGAGACCGTAAGTTCAATAGACGGCACTTTTCGCAAGCCCGAGCTGCGGCCGCTCCTGCCCGATTGGCCCCGTTCCAGGATTGCAAATACTTTATACCGTGCTCATCGTGAGGGTTATCTTGAGCGTGTATCCACCGGAGTCTATAAAGTCAGTGAAAAATGAATGAAAAAATAACGCAGCAAATACAGACGATACTGACTCCGGACGAACTTATGCTTGAGTGGGAGGATTCTGATGAAGAATATCCGGATACATCCCTGCAGGTTCAGAAGGAAGTCTATAGAAATTTTCACCAGGAAGCGGATTTATGGCTTTTTAAGCTGGGTTTTACACCCGAAGATGTCAAACTGCCGGAATCCTTGAAATTCTGGCATAGTTTATCTTCGATTTTCGCCCATAAGCTGGCTCTCACTCCAGATTTAGAGCAACTGCGTGAGAATGCGAAAGTGCCGCCTCCACATGATGAAATAATCGACTGGCTTATCAATGCTCCTCCTTTCCCAGGGGTGGAATATCTTAATCAGGAACGTGCCGTTTCGTTCTGGGAAGAACTAAACACCGCATACCGCAAGTCTGTTAATGCACATGAGGGTACGGTGGAATCGCTGCTGCACAGCTTGCGGCCGGACCTTGAGCTTGCCGGACGGGTCTTTTTCCATCTTGTAGAAAATAAAAAAGATGCCGCGAGTCCTTTTGCATTCCTGGCGACATATTCCACGCGGATGGGTAAAGGCGGCGACACCCGGCACCTCCCGCTGAAAAATTCACTGGCCGAATATAAAGGCAATAAACCACAATTGCTCGATTTGCTTTCGACTGTCTATAAAGCTGCCAAACGCAGTGAGCTGATAACAGAACTTCTCGAGTCGGGACGAATATTCCATCCGCTCTCGTTCGATCAGGAGACAGCATTGACTTTCCTGAAAGAAACACCGCTGTATGAACAGGCCGGTGTCAAATGCAGGATACCGAATTGGTGGACCTCCCATACTTCACGGGTCAGCATGAGTTTGAATATCGGTGACAAGAAACCTTCTGCGCTTGGCTTGAAAGCTCTGGTGGAGTGTTCGCCGAAAATAATGGTGGGGGGAGAGGAAATATCTTACGACGAGGCCCGGTCACTGCTTGAAGAAACATCCGGACTCGTTTTGATCAAGAATAAATGGGTTGAAGTTGACAAGGACCGCTTGGAAAAAACCCTGGATATTTATGAAAAAGCGACCCGATTGGTGGAAGACGGACTGACAATGCGTGATGCCATGAAACTGCTGCTGCGTCCGGAAGAGTCATTGGGCGAACTCGGCGGTGAGGCAGAAGTCGGTTTTGGCGAGTGGATGGCTGAACCAGTCCGTAAACTGGCAAATCCCTCACTGATCCGCCATGTTGAGCCTGATGAGAGATTTCAGGCCAATCTGAGGCATTATCAGCAGCAAGGAGTGAATTGGCTGGCGCTGCTCGATTCCCTCGGTTTCGGTGCATGTCTTGCAGATGATATGGGGCTGGGAAAGACGATTGAAACCCTGGCATTTTTAAGCAATCTCAAACAGCGTTCAGTTCCTCCCTCTTTGTTGGTTCTGCCGGCGTCACTTATTGGAAACTGGTGCGATGAAATTGAGAAATACCTGCCTGATTTGAAGACTCTTTTGTATCATGGTTCCGCAATAAGCGCCAAAGACAGAAACGAGGTTGATATCGGCCTGTTTGATGAATACGATTTGGTGATAACTACTTATGGGCTGGTTCATCGCGAAGATAAACTTCTTGAGTATACTTGGCACTATGTCATTCTTGATGAAGCGCAGGCTATCAAAAACCCCGCTACTTTCCAGACCAGGGCGGTGAAAAAATTGGAATGCCACAACCGCATAGTGCTTACGGGCACACCGGTAGAAAACAGATTGTCCGACCTCTGGAGTATATTTGATTTTCTTAATCCGGGCCTGCTTGGCAGCAGAAAAGAATTTAAGGAAATGGTGAAGAATATACAGGATTCAAAAGACGGATATGCGCGCCTGAGAAAAGTGGTGAGCCCGTATATTTTGCGGCGTCTGAAAACCGACAAGTCGATTATCGATGATTTGCCGGAGAAAGTCGAGATGAAGTCGTATGCCGATATGTCGACGAAGCAGATTCTCATTTATGAAGATCTGGTAGAGCAGTTAAAAGAGGCCATCCAGGAGACCGATGGTATTCAGCGCCGCGGTATTGTACTTTCTTCACTTATAAAGTTCAAGCAGATATGTAACCATCCCGATCAATATACGGGAGCAGGGGGGTACAAAGAGTCTAATAGCGGAAAGTTCAAACGGTTGCGGGAAATATGTGAAACGGTTGCTGCCAAGCATGAACGGGCGCTTGTTTTCACTCAGTTTCGCGAGATCATTGATCCCTTGAATGCGCTCCTTGCCGATGTGTTCGGGAAGCCCGGCTTTGTGCTTCATGGCGGAGTTTCAGTGAAGAAGAGGAGCAAGATAGTGAGTGAATTCCAAAACTCCCACGATTATACGCCCTATATTGTGCTTTCCGTACGAGCGGC
>PUNP01000421.1 GCA_003551785.1 Candidatus Brocadiaceae bacterium
AAAAAGCCCATTGGTGAAGCTGTTCCTCCGACCCGAACCGAGGTATTCAAGGTGAAAAGGAATTTGTCAATGAGGTTATGGTGTTGGCTTGCCAAGTTGGATTTTCAGTCGTGAGAAGACCCTTCGATGTCAAAAAAAACAATGATATCGATGGGGACAGGGGTGGTGTTTCTTGACATCTACTTTCATACGTGTTCGGGATAAAGGAATCCCCATGGAACTTGAATGCAAACCGGATTTTGGATACACCCGCCGGCAATGGTATAATTTTTGGACGGACCAGACGCTATTCAGCATCTGGAAGGTAGTCTGAAGCTAATCAGGGAGAACCTCGATGACAGGACACACTGCAGAAAGTGTAAGACGAGTGGAAATTGAGACGGTTGAGGTTGATCTCGCGGTAGCGGGCGCGGGAATGGCAGGGATTGTCTGTGCCATCCAGGCCGCAAGTTTGGGCCTGAAGGTGGCTCTGATCAATGACCGCGGTTACCTCGGCGGCAACGCCAGCCCGGAGATTCGCACTACCCCCCACGGCGCCAGCGGACAACAGGAATTCAACTTCTTTGCCCGGGAAGGCGGCATAATAGAGGAAATGCGCCTGGAAAATCTGAAAAAAAATCCACACGGCAACTGCTACCGCTGGGAAGCGTTACTGCGTGATTTTGTCTATCGGGAAGAAAATATCCAGCTATTTTTGGAAACCAATATTGATGAAGTAGCGGTATTGGATGGAGGAATTACCTGGATTGCCGGCACCCAGCAGGACAGCGAGACCCGTTTCCGTTTCAAAGCTGATTTGTTCGCCGACAATACCGGCGACGGGACGGTGGCATACCTGGCCGGAGCTGAGTATCGTTACGGGCGCGAGGGGAAAGATGAATTCGGCGAACATATCGCTCCCGAACAGCCGGATTCAGGGGTGCTGCCGAGCACTATGCGGTATGAGGCCAGCCCCCGCCCTTATCCGGTGCCCTTCACTAAACCTGATTTTGCCTGGGACGTGGAAAAAATGGGCATCATCGAACGACGCTCCATATCCCAGAATGCATTTCGTAAAACCCGCTGGTGGCATGAACTGGGGGGAGAAAAGGATCAAATAAAGGATATTCGATCTATTATCGATCAGCAGACAGCCATGTCCTACGGCCTCTGGGATTATACAAAGAACAGCGGTGAATTTGCCGCTGATGATGACGACCTGGACTTTGTCGGCTGTTTGCCGGGTAAAAGGGAATCGCGTCGCTGCATCGGCGATTACATTCTTACCGAGCAAAATTTGGTTGAACAGCGCGAGCATGAAGATGCCATCGCCTGCGGCGGCTGGTCCATCGACCTGCACGCTATTGGCGGAGTTTTCGATCCCCCCCCCAGCGACGGTGCATTACATGCTGCCCGGAGTGTATCAAATACCCTACCGAGCCCTTTATTCGAAGAACATAAACAACCTTTTTTTGGTCGGACGCGATATGTCGTGCAGTCACGTGGCCCATGGCAGTCTTCGGGTGATGGCGACGCTGGCGGCCTGCGGGCAGGCGGCCGGCGCGGCCGCCGCCCTTTGCCGGCAATATAAAATTCCACCCCGCAGCATATACACGGATAAAGAACGGTTGCATGAATTACAACAACTGTTGCTTTGCCACGACCAATATATTCCGGGCTTTGTTTGCACTGAAAACCTCGCTGCAAGTCCCGCTGTGCAGGAAGTCCGGGCGTCGTCGGTGGAGATATGCCGGCTGCCGGCTAAGCACAAGCAGAAGAGTAAGAAATATGCATATGATAGGGAAAAGTTCCTACCGTTGGTGGATGCCGTGGGTTTTTCCCTGCCGATGGACTCAACCCTGGAAAACATTGCCTTCCTGTTCAAAGCAGAGACGGAAACCGAGATTGAGGTTGATGTTTACGCACCCAAACGTACCTATGGCTACGGGCCTGACAAACATCTGGGACAACGCCGGATAAAGCTGCAAACTGATAGTCAGGCTCCCCAGTGGTATGAGCTGGAGCTCGATCTCGAAGCACCGACTTCGTCCCTCTTTTACGTGTTGCAGCCTAACCCGAGGGTCAGTGTAGGCATCACCTCGGACACCCTGCCGGGGATCGTCACCTTGCGGCGCGGGCCGGGCAAGAAAAACCACATCGAATCGCAAAGCATGCGCCCGCCGGAACATTCCTGGAAGCGGGCTGACTTTCAACTCTGTTTCCGCACCATACCGGAGCAAAGCCTGTATAAGCCGGAAAACACAGTCAACGGCGTATCCCGCCCGTGCGGTTTGCCCAACGCCTGGGTTTCCCGTCCCCTGACGGCATCGCAGCCGGAATGGCTGGAGCTGCAATTTGCACGTCCGGAGACCATCAGCGAAATAACCCTTGTCTTTGACTCCGATCTCGACGCCAATATCAGAGCTATGCTTAAGCCGTTTGACTTATACGGTGACAAACCACCGCCGCCGCTGGCCCGGCATCAAGGGGGCGGTCGCTTCGCCGGTCAGCCGGAGGAGTCCGATCAACCCTTGACCGCCATGCCTTCACTGGTCAAGGACTACACGCTTTACGCCGAAACGGAAGGGGGTGACTGGAAAGAGCTGAAGACTGTTAAGGAGAACTATCAAAGGGCCAACCATCACGTTTTCGAGCCGGTCACGACCAGACGGCTGCGACTGGAAATAACAGCCACGAACGGTGCTCCCCGAGCCCATGTTTACACGCTATTAATATCCCTGTTGGGGATGGGGCGCCAGAAGAATGAAGGGAGTGACGATTCGCAATCCACTTGAAGGCGACTGGCTGGACGGCATAGCTATTATGGGGTGTTCGGATGTGCGCGTTGAAGGTAAGTCCTCAGTAAACCACGTCGCATCACCGCTGTGCCCTGTGCCGGTGGTGATAAAGTAACGTGGTTCACTGAATATATACGGACCGATATACTTTTAAACAATTTTTAAGGGTGTAGGAGAGAAATGATTATGCAGAGAATGAGACATTATGCAGTGAAGAGAAATCAGAAAACGATAAACCGAGTTCTGTTTGGATTTATGGCGATGGTGCTTTGTATAACGGCGACAGCTGCAGCAGCCGATGAAGTGCTTATGTCCGATGAAGTGGAAGGATTGCTTGGGGAGCTTCTGAACGAGGAGCGTATGGAGACTCTGCATGAAACTTTGGGGTCGCGCGGCTGGGGCTCTTTGGGACCGATGCCTACCGGCGCTCCCGAACCGCTGGGAGTTGAAGCGCCGGAGCGGGTCATTGAGCTGGAGATTCCGCAGGATGCAGAGGGTTCCGGAACACCTGAAGACCCTTACGTTATCAGTGATTTTCTAAACCAATTCCAATTCGAACCGCATGATATACCGAACACCCCGCGGCCGCGCCGTCATCCGGACAGAGGCATGGCGCCGCTGCTTGATTCCTCCCGAATGGAGAGGCAAACGCAAAACTATATTGGCGGTCTGGATTACGATCCGACAACGATAGTTATTCCCGCCGGTCATTATCTGGAGTCGAGCCGGGGGAGCGAGGACAACACAGCGGTTGTAGTGCCGCCGTCCGTCTGGCTCGTCAGCGAAGGAGAGGTTGTGATTGAACCGGAAGTCGAACGCGGCGACGGCGAGGTTGTCGAAGAACGGGAAGTGGATGTTTATCAGGTGCGCAAAACGGTCAGCAATACGTTTTTCAAACTGAATCCGCGATCGGGTCTGGTGAATCTGACTCTGGACGGTCGCCGGACCGATGACTTCGAACCGGGCCCTCTGGCGCCTTTTGAAGGACCGATGCCGGCTACACGCGTGACTGCCGTTCAGGCCGCTCCCCAGTCGGTGATAGCCGATTGTCACCTGATCGGTTTTACCCATCAAGGGATAGGCGGTGGCCGCGCCACCTGGCAGACAACCCTGATCAACAACGTGATCGAGCAGATCGGTCACAGCGGCGTCAGCGCCGGCAGTGAATGGCTGATAAGGGATAACCGTATACGTCAGGCGGGATTATACCGCGCCGGCCGGCACAACGACGGCGATGACGGCATCATTATCCGCCACGGTGAAAAGACGCAGGTGATCAACAATCTGATTGTCCAGAAAAGAGACCCCGGCAGCCGCCATCTGTTCAGCGGTCAGTGTTGTGATTTTAACCTGTATGCCGGCAACATCGGCATTGTCGAACACGAATCACGAAATATTTATGGCATCGACGACGGCAGTCATTTTAATCGTCTCATAGGCAACGTAGCTCTGAGCACCGGAGGCGAGTATGAATCGGATGACCCGCTGGTGAAGAATTTTATTGGATTTTGGATATTAGGTGTTGGTAATTTAGTTGACCGCAATTTTGCCATCGGAACACATTGGTCTTACTGTACAATGGGTAGAAGTGGGGCAACTCGTAATATAATTACCGACAATTACGGAGAGTATGTTATCGCTCCAATTCATCATCGATGGACCCGCAATTATGTAAAGGAAGGCAATACTTTCAGCGCCTACGGCAAGTGGCCGGGAGCCGGTTTTGACGACTACCTTCCGAGCGTGCTGCCGCTCGCGATTGAAAATGATCCATTTAATCTGTTTGTTCCGGCTGCCGCCGGCAAGCGGGCGGTGGAGATGGAATTTCTCCAAACCAACTGAATTTTACAAAATATTTGGCCGAGCATCAGCTTTACAGGAGAAACATATGCTGCAAATGGATAATTTGTTTCCGAGATACCGAGACTCCAACCCGATGGTTCCTTTCTGGTGCGTAACCCCGGATATTTCCGGATGTATTCACCGATTCTTTGATACTTCTCCCATCAGTCCATCCGGTCGATACCTCGCGGTTTTCCAACTGCCGTTTGAAAATCGTCAGCCGGAGCCGGGAGAGAAAGGCAATGTCTGCATAGTTGACCTTAGAACCGGGGAGAGCCGAATCGTGGCTGAGACCTGCGGCTGGGAGCCGCAGATGGGAGCCAATATCAACTGGGGAGGCACTGATGAAGCATTGTTTTTCAATGATGTTGATACGGAGACATGGCGCCCTTTCGCATGGCGACTCAATCCTTTGACCGGTGAAAGATACCCGATGCAAGGGACGGTTTACCACGCCTCACCGGACGGTAGCCGGCTTATTTCTGCCACCAATATGACGACAATGCGCCGGACGCAGGCGGGCTATGGTGTGCGTGTGCCGCAGGAATATGTGCGTTGGAATGGGGGAGCGGCAGAAGACGACGGTTTTTTTCTGACGGATACAACCACCGGTGAATCGCGGTTAATTGCTTCAATTCGCCAATTACTCTGTCACTCGAATCCACCTGTCCGTATCGGGGACCCTTCACAATTCGAGATATACGGATTCCATAGCAAGTTCAATCCTCAAGGTGATCGTCTCATGTTAAGTCTGAGATGGCACCCTTTGCAGCAAACTCCGCGCTGGAATACAATGAAAGCCGACGACGTACCCCTTCGATTCGCATCGATTCGCATGGGTTACCACAGGCCTCGACGGCGGTTCGCCGCATTGTGCAGTGGGTCCCGAGCAGTGGGACAAGGGCGGACACCACGCCACCTGGTTCCCGGATGGCAAGCGGATATCGATGAACCTGAATATCGATCAAGACGGTATGCACTTTGTCCGGGTCAACGAAGATGGCAGCGGGCTGCGCAAGATGCTCAATGACATACCCGGCTCAGGACATCCGACGGTGCATGTTGACGGCAATTACCTGCTCACCGATACTTATGCAACAAATGCATCATTCGGTGATGGACTGGTGCCGTTGCGCTGGGTTGACCTTAGAAGTGGACAGGAAGAGGCTATTGTGTGCATCAACACGAAAACACCCTTCGAAGACAAAGACAGGTCTCTGCGCGTAGACCCTCATCCTGCCTGGGATCGGACATGGCGCTATGTCACGTTTAATGCATTCGTCGATGGAACCCGGCAAGTTTTCGTGGCTGATATGAAAGAACTGATAACATAGTGCTGCATCCGGGGCACTGTCGTAATCTATATCGTCGTCAGGAAAGATTCAGGGGTTCAGGATAACACCGTTTAAGAAAATCCTCCAGGCTTATTCTGCCTTCCCGGTAGAGGCGGCGAAAACGTCGTTGCAGCTCCCTTTTCGCCCGGCGGTCCACCTTTAAAGGATCGCAGACCCTGTAAAGGCTTTTCCGCAGTTTTTCCGCAACCTCAAATACCTGGCTGCCCGGACTGTTCTCTTCATCGAGAAGGTCACACATTTCATCGGGATCGTTGTCAAGATCGAAGAGCATCGAAGGCCAGGTAACGAATTCGATCAACTTCCAGCGTCCTTCCCGGATCATATAAACTCCCTCCGGTGAACCGTTAGAGTGAAATTCGCTGAAAATATACTCGTTGGGTCCCTCGTCTGTATCCCCCCGGGCAAGCGGCAGCAGGGAACTGCCGCGCGGGGGTTTGCAGGCAGTCATATCAAGAGCATCGGATGCCGTCGGGTAGATATCAAAAAGAGAGACCAGATCTCCAGTTCTTCTCCCCGCCGGCAATCCGGGCCCCCGCATGATCAGCGGAACGCGAACCGAATCATCGCGCATGGAACACTTGCCGAAAATTCCGTGTGCGCCAACCATTTCTCCGTGATCGGAGGTAAAGATAACGAGAGTGTTATCCTTTTCACCGATCTCTTCCAGCGTTGACAGAACTTTCGCCAGCGAATTATCGATCTCTTCACAGGTGGCGCAATAAGCGGCGTAGACTCGATGCAGTAATTCCCTGTCCTGCTCAATACCACCGGAAAAGATCGAACGCATCCTGTCGTATGGATGCAGCAGATTAATATCGCACGTGTATTTTTCCGGCAGTGTATCGATTTTCGCCAGATATTTTTCAAAGATATCCGGATGGGGTCGCCAGGCTGGGTGAGGAGCGTGGAAATTAAGCTGCATAAACCAGGAGCGATCCCCGGGGCGTTCATCTGTAAGCCATGAGATCGCTTCACGGGTATTACGCACCTCCTTAAAAGGCTGAGACGGATCGCGCGGCCGGGTGTTTTTCATCTGATTGACCAGATGGTTCTTTGGCGCCAGCATCAGGTGATACCTGTATTCATCGGCATGGTCATAGTCAGACCTTTCCCACGGATAGCGCCAGTCATTCACGCCGATATTCTCTCCCGGTTTTTCACTCGCCGCATGCTCTTCGGTGTCCATTTTTCCTATCACGACGTGTGGGACCTGCTGCTCGCTCAGGTGGCTAAACCACGTTTCCCCCTTGTAGGGAAAAGCGTTTCCCCAGGTTCCCAGTTCATGAGAATAATGGCCGGTCAGCATCGCCGTCCGGGAGGGGCCACATAAAGGGCTCTGACAGTAGGTGTTGCTAAACATTACACCGTCCCGTGCCAGACGGTCTATAGTAGGTGTTTCCACTAAAGTTTTTCCGGTCAAACCGATGAAATCGGCATTGTATTGGTCACAGTAAATCATTATAACATTCATTGCAGATCTTCCTCCTTGCGTTTTTTCTGATTTTCCCCCAGGAGTCCTTCCGGTTCAAATGGAAAGCCTTCGGGCGCTATTCGCGGCCGATCCCCGGGGGTTTTATAGTATAGTGTGCGCGCCCGGCGCCAGCTTCGTTCGCCCCATAACGGCGTTCTAAACGGATCGCGGATGCGGTTCATTTCCTCCAGCAGCCAGTCGTGCAGCCGGTCGCGCTGCTTTGCGCAGGACGATTGATTTATTAAGTTGGTCATTTCATAAGGATCTTCGGTCAGGTCGTAAAATTCATCGCTGTCAAGCAGATTAAGCACCAGTCTATAACGTCCGTCGGTAGCGCAGCGAATGGGATAGAAGCCGCCGCGATTGTCATGGTTTATACTGAAGCGGTGGAAACCGAGCATTATCGCCTCATGAACTGAGTTATTTGGATCGGATAAAAGCGGGTTTAGGCTGGCGCCGTTCATCGCCGGAGGCACTTTCAGGCCCGCCGCCTCGAGCATGGTCGGCATGATGTCCAGATGGCTGACCAGGGCGTCGCTGACCCGGCCACCGCCATTTCGCGGGTCGCGAATTATGAAGGGTATATTACAGGATTCTTCATACATATACGGACCTTTACTCTTGAGACCATGCGAACCGAGCTGATCCCCGTGGTCGCTGGTAAAGATAATCATAGTATCCTCTCCATGCAGACGGTCAATACAGTCCATGATCCGGCCGACCTGGTGGTCGACAAATGAGATGCAGCCGAGGTGTCTGAATTTATCGGCTACATATTCCTCCCAGCACTCCGGCAGGCCGGACCGTTGGCGCTGGTGCAGCTTCTGCAGGCGCGGTTTATCCTCTGTCGAGGCCAAATAATTGGGACGCTCCGGCAGTTCTTCAGTTGAGGCGTTTTCCCAGTAATCGGGGGGTGCCAGACAAGGATCGTGCGGTTCATCGAAATTTACCGACAGGACAAATGGTTGATCATTCATTTTCTGCAGAAAGTCAATCGCCCGGTCGGCAACCCGGTGGGCCCAGAACTTCTCCTGCCGGTCAAAGCCGGCTTTACGAAGATCATCTGGAGTCTTGCACTTTTTATACTGCTTCGCCATTTCCGGACCGATGTCCTCCAGATAGCGTTTGCCGTCGTACCACCAATCCGGCTCGAACCCGCCCTCTGGTTCACCGTTTCCGTAATAAGTGGAACCGTCAAGATGCCATTTTCCCGTATAACCGGCCCGATAACCGTAATGTCTAAAGATAGACCCATCAACGGAATATTGGCATGAGGTGCTATGCTGTTGGAATAGGCGCCGTTGAGCTGCGGATGTCTGCCGCTGAATATAGCGCCTCGGGCCGGAGTGCACAGCGGGCAGGTGGTATAGGCTCGGTCGAAACGTATTCCCTCAGCTGCAAGCCGGTCAATATTGGGAGTATTGATTGCCGGATTCCCGTACGCACTTATCATGTCCTTGCGTTGGGTATCAGTAGTGATTAAAACGATATTCATGGTTTTACTTACCTCTTGTTTTATAAGTCGGCCTTTAATGGAAATGGGTCTTTCGTATGCTCCAGCCAGGGGGTTAGTTCGTTTTGTATCAACTGCTGAACCAGATCCGGCCGGGAGCCGGCAATGTTGTTCAGTTCATACGGATCCTGACGTCGGTCGATCAAAAGGGTTTCTGAAAGGTCCGGCCGAACGCGGTGACGGCCTGCCTTGTGCCGTTCGGTCGAGGAGTCGAAGTCGTGTTCTTCGGAGCGTTTCCTGCCGATGGTTAATTTATAATCATGGGTGCGCACTCCGCGTTCGCCACAATCGGGAGCTTCCGGTGGAATGCGAAGATAAAGCTGCGAGCTCGGGCGCGGTCCCTCATGGCCAAGAAAAAGAGACGCATGACTGGTTCCCTCAACCCCGGATGGAATCTCGGTTTTGAAACCAGCCAGCTCCAGCAATGTCGGACAGATATCGGGGGCCGAGAGAAGTAGGTCATCTCGCCGCGGACTAATGTGGCCGGGCCAGCGGATCAGAAAAGGAATGCGCATCGACTCTTCGTAAGGATTGTTTTTATGGCTCAGATTGTGAGCTCCAATACAGTCTCCGTGATCCGAAAAAAATAAAACGATGGTCTCTTGCTCCAGATTTTCCTCCTCCAATGCCGACAGTACCCGGCCGAACTGGTCGTCAACACCGGTTACGCAGGCGAAATAGTTGCGTATGTTTTCAAACGCGAAACGTGACATCTCCGTTTCACCGGAAGTGTCTACATTGGGACGGGGCAGCAGTTCACGATCAGTTTTATTCCGGTAGGGTTCGAGATATTTCCGGGGAAAAAGCTCGTAAGGGGTATGCGGCGGATTCATGGATACCGTCAGGGCAAAAGGACGGTCAGGATCGCGGAAGGCCCCGCCCTCATTCCGTATGTATCTGATTGCCATATTAGCTTCATGGCGTGGGCCCCACTCCTCCACCCGGTGAAAATCATATCGCCCGGCATCATTGTCCCAGTACATTGGTCGCAGATGGTTGTTAAAGGTTCCGTAAGAATACCAGAAATCGAAACCATGGCGCCGATGCGGCTGGCACCATTCATTCATATTGTCTCCGAACTCACCATATGGCTCCCGGGGCAGATCGAGATGCCACTTGCCGATATATCCAAGATTGTAGCCCCCCGATGTTAGAATATCGGACCAGCATGTTTCATCCTCCCGAAGCTCCACACCGTACTTGGCGTATTCACGTTTACAGTTGGCCACCACCTGATTGGCAATGGGGTACTTGCCGGTCATGAGCATCCCTCGGAACGGACTGCATACGGGCGAATTGGAGACAGCCTGCGGCAATACCAGGCTCTGTTCGGCGAAACGATCAAGGTTAGGAGTATGAACAGGATCTTCGCCGAGAAAACCCAGTGCCTGCCCCCGCATCTGATCAGGGAAAACCATAACTATGTTCGGATGTTTATTCGTTTTTTTGACTGTTTCCATAGTTCAGCCATTGCATGAAGTGGATTGTGTCCCGTATAATCGTGACAGGGAATATTATGCGGTGTATCGGGTTTTCGCTGCAATTTCTCCGGCGGGCCTCCACAGGGATCGTAAAACTCCCAGATTGTTTCGGTGCGGGCAAACTGGGCAGCACTGTCATCAAGAGCGGCTTCGATCAGTTTACAGGCGGCCTCCGGCTGATCATAATTCAAACAGCCGCGAGCGGCCCAGTAAGTCATGCTGTTCCAGGCCGGGCCGCGCCACATGCGCGGCTCGGAAGCGGGATCGTCGAGAGCTACGGTCGGGATCGGGTGCGCGGCGTAAAACCGTCGCGGATTCATCAGATGTTCCTCAATCACCCGTATCGACTGCTGTTTTGTCGCCGCTCCGACAACCACCGGCCAGACCCCTTCAAAAGCACCGGTTTTCGGTGAATCACCAGCCATTACCCAACTGTCATAAAACCAGCCGGTTTGCGGATCAAACAACTCTTCCCGGATATAATTTGTGAGTTTATCTTTTTTATCCGCGAAATTACGGCTGTCCTCTCCCAGCTTCTTCAACCATCTTTGCGCGGCGTCGTATAATGCCCAGACATGTGCTGTGGCGTCAATACATGCCCTTGGGCCGGTCTGTACCGAATCAAAACGCACTCCTTCATCAACACCGCTTTCCCAGTTACGATTGAGAATGTCTTGATAATAAAAGCCGGCGGGAGAGGCTGCCCGTTTCTGTTCAAACCAGGCTATTTGTCGATTCAAAGCCCGAAAGGCTGTTTTGAGCAGTTCTTTATCGTCTTTGCATTCAAGATAATCGTCCACCGCTGCCGGCCAAACGGGTGGCCAGCCGCAGTCCGTATTCCAGGTTACCTGGTCGCGGAAATAAATCAGTCCCGGCATAAAACCATCCGCCTGCTGCAAAGTGAACAGATTAAGCAGCTGATGACGTCCATGTCCGATGTTACCTGAAGCAAAGGCGTCAAGTGCCACATGTACAGTGTCCCAATGAGCGAAGCACTTGCCACCAATATATCCTGTCCCAAGCGTCTCGAACGGATGCTTTAAAGGTGACTCGGCCGGATACGTACTTTTCTTATGTAGGTCAGCCAGATAATCGAGTATCGGCTGCCACTCAGGCTTCCCAATATGCATCATTATTTCCTCTTTTAATTTTCTTGTCCTCTATAGATTATATTTAGCCTCCACTTCGGAGGTTATTATGGCTTGGCCGAAAAGCGCATTACAGCAAATACGCAACGATCTACCGCGCCCTTTCAGGGCGCAAAATACGTATGAATCATCACCCTCGGGTTGGAACCCGAGGCTACCGAACTTTGCTCCGTTCGGGGCAATATCTCTGTTTTCGCCCCAGCGGGGCGAAGTTAGGTAGCCCCTGGTTTTTAACCGGGGGGATAAATGATGAAAAGATTAATGCGCCCCGGAGGGGCAAGATGCCTGTCATACATTACGCCTGCACCTTTTCGGCCACGCCCCTAGACAGCACAGAAAAAACTATATCAAAATATAACGAATTGCAAGCAAAAGCAGAAATACGGCGATAGACCGCTGAAAAACTTTTTCGGGCACTCGGCATAAGATCAATATCCCAATGCCGGCTCCGGTCACAGCCGCAAGGGCCGAGCCCAGAAGCAGAGGCAGGCCGGGCTCCAGAATGAGACCACGCCTGCTCATCTCAAACACCCGCACCAAACCACCGAGTGCCAAAAGCAATTGAACAACACCCGCATAATGACGACGTTCAAATCTTTGGCTGAGAACAAATGCAACCACGGGCGGGCCGCCGGTGCCATAGGCACCGGCTAAACCCCCGGAGAGAAGACCACATGGGACACCGAGGAACCAGGGATGCCACGGACGTCCGATTAAACGCCCCAGGTGTTCGCGCAAAAGGCTTTGTAAACCGGCCAGCAAAAGTATAGCTGCCAGAAGAATGTTGAGAAGCTGAATACTGGCGTGAACCAGCAGCCAAACTCCAAGAGGAGCACCAAGCAATACTGCCGGCATAACCGGCAAGATGCGTCTGAGTGACAGATGAGAACGGAGCCGGTGAACCATAAAAAAATTGACACACAAAGCTGCAAGCACGTTGATGACCGCCGCATCTCTTACCGGCATCACAAGGCCCAGTAATCCCATACTGACCAACCCGATCCCGAAGCCGGCAGCCCCTTGCACGAGTCCCCCAAGAAAACAGGCTCCGATTATTAGTCCAATTTCTATCATAAAGTAAAATGTATTTGTATCATAATGGGAATTGTCTTGTTTTTCGGCAAAAAGATCGAGTGGTACGTTCCACTACCCAGGTTTAGAGACTTTGCACTGAAAATGAGAAGGCGGAACTTTGCCGGGCCTACCCTGGGAAAACTTTTTATTCCTTCCGCAAAAACTCCGGTGTTTTACGCAAAAGAAGCATTGGAATCATTACCGTCGCACGGGTCCATCAAGTGTAAAACTTTTTCCAATCCGTTCCTGCAGTCGATGGCAGCTACCGCATCAACGATCGCTTCCGTCCGTTGTTCGCCATATATACTGGAAAAATCGCTGCATTCCCAGAACTTCCTTTTGACATCATCAAATGCGACGTTTTCCGGAGCAAAATAGTCGCAGGGAAAGTTGCCGCGCTGCAATTTACGCCCCTCTTTTGTTGTTACTATCACGGCATGATACTTTAACGCATACCCCGGCGTATCTGCATCTGCTTTTGCAGGTTTTTCCGGAGGACTACAGGCGTATTTATCGGTAAACTTAATCCTTTTCGCCAGGCCCGCCACTTCCCGATCCGAGCGCACTGCTTCGTCTGTAAACGCATCCAGCCTTGCCCGTCCACGGAGAAGTGCATAGGCCACGCAGTACTGAACACTGAACTGGGCGTTTAACTGGGGATTTTCCCCCATCTCGAACTGGTTGCCCACAAGACCTCCGGAACCAACACCGCAGATTTCCACTTCCGCTATCTCATCGGCATGCAGCCCTTCCTCTCTCTTCAATCTTTCCGCCGCTTCCTGAGACGAATGGCACGCTCCGCAGCTGGTGTACCGCTTGACCGTTACCCGTTCTATCTCCAGCCGATCCCCGGGTTGCAAAAGCTCATCAACCGAAGGCGGCCCGGCATTCTGATATAAGCGAAACAATCCGGCTTTCCCCTCCAGGGCATAAACAGGGCCGGTTATACCACGTTGGGCCAGCATCGTCGCCCAGATTGCCGAACGTGCTGCAAAAGCCGGCTGCAGGCGTTTGGTAAGGGACTTGTCGTGCAAAGCCTGCCGATTACCGGATATCTGGGCATAGTTGATCCCCATAGCATGTCCGCATTCCTCCGGCGTCAGCCCCATCAAAATTGCGGCAGCCGCCACCGCACCGAATCCGCCCACTATGGAACTGGGCAAAAATCCTCCGCCCTGCGCCCCCTGCCGACGTTTTTGGTAGACGCGCCCCAATCGCCCGGCCACCTCGACTCCTGTGATAAAAGCCTCCAGAAAATCGGAACCGTCCTTTTCACTCAATTCCGCAACTGCCAGGGCTGTAGGAACAATGACAGAGGTCAGGTGCAGGGATGCCGGTATATAGACATCATCGTAGTCGAGGGCATGGATCATTGCTGAATTCACAAAAGCCGCGTTCGGCGCCGGGAGGCGCCGGCCATGAGCCAGGATTTCGGATTCCGGTTTGCCGCCCCACTGCAGCATCTGATCTACCACCGGCCGGATCCCGGGCGCCGTGCGACCAGCGATGAGACAACCGAGTGTATCGAGTGTCATTTTTCGAGCAGACCCTAAGGCCGCCGGATTTATCCGCGGCGGTATGCTCTCCATACCATATTTTGCCAATTCGAATGACAAGCTCATTGGATGATATCCTCATTTCACGAACTTGCGTAAATCATTCAGCATCTTTTTCTGTCCATCTTCCAGCTTCTCTATCCGTTTCCAGACAGCAACCCGATCCTCTGCGAGCTGCTCGTTTGCGCGCTCGATCATTCGTTTCACCTCACCGGAAGCCGGCCCGCCCCGGCTGGTGCAGCGCTCAACCGTTTCAACCGGATCAAGTATGTTTTGGAGTTCATCCTCGCTTATGTCTATTTCATATTCAAGCACTTTACCGGCCGATTCCCGCAGCATCTCCACTGAGGCATCCATGGCATGAATCCCCGCCTCCTCCGAACGCACAACAAAATCATTGACAATCATATGTGCGGTGCGGTAATCGCAGCCATGCCGGCGCACGATTTCGCCGGCCAGCTCGGTGGCGCACGAATATCCCCGCCGGGCTGTCGCCAGCATGTTGTCTTTCTTGACCGTCATGCGGGGCAGCGTATAAATAAATACATGGCAGTACTGGTGAGCGGCGTCCAGGGCTTTACTGACCCCTTTGTGGAATTGCAGCATTTCATGCATATCGCCCTGGAAAGTCCGCATCCCCATGGAAGCGACTTCCACGAGCGCTCCAAGCGCTTCAGAGGCACCTTCACGCATCCGTTCGAGATAGGGGGCGTTCCCTGTTTTATTGGGCATCAGGTGGCTGTGGGATTTACCTTTCCCCCCTTTACTCTGGTGTTTATGTTTTGAAGTGAGGAAGGGGACAAAGAGAAAGTCATACTCCAGCGTGCTCCAGACGTTGAGTTCCAGGGCCAGCCGGCTCATGACACTCATAACATTGGTTATTGAGCTCGCTAACTGAACGTAACCGTCGTGATAGGCTACAGCATCGTTGGTATTCTCAATCAGGCCGTCAAGTCCGAGGTATTCGCTGGTAAGATCGCGGTCGATATCAAAACTCGTTCCGGCCAATGCACCGCAGCCGAGTTCGTTCAGGCTCATCAGGTGCAGCCCGCGCTCTATATCCGGCCATATGCGTTCCAGCGGGTCGGCCACACTCATCAGGTAGTGTCCGAAGGTGGTAGGTTGAGCATGGCGAAGGTGAGTGTACCCGGGCATAACCGCATCCACATTCTGCTGAGCGGTATCGATCAAAGCTTCGCGTAAATCCAGCAAGGTGGACATGGTTTTCATCAACTTCTGCCGGATCGGGAAAGTCTGCCTCAACGGAGGAATCGTTCTGGTCAACGTCAGGCTGCCGCCAACATTAAGGCCATGTTTCTCTATTATAAACTCCTGTAACTGGCCAAATCCATATCCCACATTATCCTCATTGTTCTCCCACAACCCCAAAATAGTTTCCGCTATCAGGGGGACATTTTTTTGCGGCAATAATCCCTGCCGCATCATCATTGTCGCCCAGGCTGCATCGATCCAGAGAAAATGGCACGGAGTTTTATGGACTCTATCGACTCTCTCAGTCAATTCATTCTCGTAGACGAAATTGTACAGATTAAGTTTTTCCGGCAATTCCTGCCAGGCGGCCAAATTTTTACTGTTTCGTGCCATAATTTCATCCTCCTGATAGTTTTTTCGAATACATTCAGTGAATCCTATTGGTTAAAGATATTACACTACTTACTTTTGACCTTTCAGTCAAATTGATATTTTAACAACTACTCCCCCCACACAATCAAACAAACAGTGGAAATTGTATCCCAAATCATAATCCCGTATAATGAGCATATTGATTCATTTTCAAAGGTTATAGTGCGAAAATCAAGGCTTTTGCAACCACATCGATAACTAACGTTTCACCAGCTATGTGATGTGCATTGGTGGCTCTTCGTTATCTTTGCGGATGTTGAAATTGCACAACAGACTCAATAGCAGAATTATTAAATTAAAGGAGAAAACATGTTATCAGATTACTGGAAAAGATACGAAGATGCACCTGTTACCAAAGTAGCCAGGGGAGTGGAAAGACGCATAATTCACACCGATACTCTGATGTTGGCTGTGGTTGATTTTCATAACGGCCCTGCATCGACTCCGGAACCTTTCCATCAACACGAACATGAACAGGTCGCTTTTGTTGCAGAGGGAGAACTGCTGCTTTTTGCCGGAGACAATGAACCAGTTCGTCTGGAAAAGGGCGATATGTATGCTATGGAGCCAAACGTGCCCCATACTATCCAAAGCCTTACAAAACATGTGCGTATAGTAGACAGTTTTACACCTCTTAGAAACGATTTTCTTTAATAATCGGGCTGTATGGAGCACAAAAAATATTTATGCGGTTTCTTGCACATTAACAATTTTGCATCAAATCAAGGAAACTGTTTTGGAAAAAAATAAAATCAATAAGTTAATTGAACAAGCAGCTAAAGACCCAAATCTGGATGAAACGAGCTATGTCCGTGATCTTGCCGCCACTGTCCATGAAATATCGCATCAGGAACGTATGCAGCGCATCAAACGGCGGTGGCAGGATGTAAACGAACTCACCCAACCTGACAGGGCACCCGTATGGTGTAAACCCATCGGATGCTGGGAGGAGCTCCTGCCGGAATCATCACTGTTTTGCGTTGAAGACCTCCGCCATGATATAACAGAAAAATGTAAAAGACTCACAGACAGTTTTTTCAGGTTTTGCTGAGTGAACTCCAAACATTAAACGGAAATTTGACACGCCTACACAAATGGACCCGCATGATGATAGAATGCATGGAATCACTCTGATAAGCTACATAAAAAACTACACATTTTCAGAGACTTTGACTTCACTCTGAAAATAGGGCATCTGTCGGCACAAGTAACCTGCAGACATCGAGAAAATTATAAATTCAAAACAACAGAGCCTCCCGCCACCAGCGGCGCCCACTTTTTTCGAAAAAGTGGTACAAAAAACTTTAACCTGGAAAACTATTTGTCCGTTCCACTATCCCGATTACGGGCAATAAAAGCTATCATAAAGTAAAAGTTTTTGCCAAGCTTTTTTCCAAAAAGCGGGGCTGCGCTTCGCGTATACGATGGTGCCTGCCTTCCGCGCAGCTACACCACTGGAGTCTTGTGAGAAAAACAGGTTAACCTGCTCCTATGAAAGTCGATGTCAAGAAACACCATCCCTGTTCCCAACAACGCCTTTTTTCCCTTGGCTTCGTAGGACAAACGCACAACTGAGAGTCCTGATTGGCAAGCCAATATCATCATCTTTCCGGGCTAAAACTTTACCCTTGAATACCCCGGTTCGGACCAAAGGAACGAGCTTCATCACCAATGGGCAATGTCAATTAGATTGATGGCGAAACTCGATAGATTCAAACAACTCGAAATCTCCTTTAATCAACTTCCCAAAAAATTTTATGTCCATTAAACGGCCTACACATATTCACACTCTCCTATTCGTTCAACATACACATAATAGGCTCCCTGCCATTGATTGTCTTGATTACAAAACCAGGCTTCGAGCCGGGTATCACCGGTCTGATTTATATCAAATTCCATTGAGGCTTCGATCATCCCCGGCTGTATATCAAGCTTATATTCATGATTGAACAGTTTAAGGCTTGCTGTCATCGGATGTATTGTCGCCGGGGGCAGGGGACCTTTGCCGTAGGGGGCAAGTCTGTTGGCCGCTTCCTGGGATATGCCGGCGTCAAGCGGTAAATCCAGCTCCTCTGGCCATCTCCTGAGTGCGAAACGGTAGCGGCCGCTTTTTTCAACTGTGACATTCCAGACACCGGTTGATTTTTTGGCCGCAGCAACACTCACCTGATTCCATATCACATCACCCATGACATCCATAGAATCCAGACAGGTGGGGTTCTCAGCCTCCGCCCCGAGACTGATATGGGCATATTCCAGCATCCGCGGGCTTATTCCCCTCCACCATTCCTCCTGGGCTCTTCGAAGCCTTTCCACGATCTCCGGATACTCCTCCGCCACATTGCAACGTTGCCCGGGATCATCTTTAATATTATAAAGCTCCTCCCCGTAAACCAGGCGCCATTCCCGCGTCATCACGCAGCCGTCCCAGATTCCCGGCGTTTCAGTGGACTGCCTAAGATCGATATGATGAGTACGGTCCCCTTCAAGCCGAGACTTTTCTCCCCGCAGAATCGGCGCCAGGCTGCAGCCGTCAAAGTCAATTTCCGCCGGCGGCTGGAGTCCGCATAGATCCATCAGTGTAGGCAGCACATCCACATGCAGCGACATTTCGTCGATATCATCCCCCCCCTTAAGTCCGCCCTCCGGCCAACGCAGAAACCACAGGGCCCGATGGCCACCGTCATAACGCGAACTCTTTTTGCCCCGCATACCGGCATTGTATCCGCGAGTGACGAAGCCATCCGCATCTAGCTCGCAGCCTCCGCTCGATCCGTTGTCGTTCATGAATATCAGTATGGTATTATCCTCTATATCCAGATCAGACAATAGGTTTTGCAGACGATGGAAGTTTTCATCTATATTCGTGATCATCCCATAGAACTCGGGGTGAATTATCTGTTCATTGCCTCTGTATGGAGCTGCATATCGCTCCTCCACGAGGTAAGGGGCATGAGGCGCGTTGGTGGCAATATAGGCGAGAAACGGTTGATCCCCGCATGACTTGATAAACTCCTCAGCCTCTTCGAACCAGATATCCGTGCAGTAGCCGGTAAAACTCTGCGGCTCGCCGCTGGTGAAATAGGTATCGTCAAAATAATTATTTCCCCAATAATCCGGAGTCTGACCGACTCCGCCTCCTTTATGAGCCACCACCTTGTCAAAGCCGCGGTCCTGGGGACGATACGGGGAATTATCGCCAAGATGCCATTTGCCGAACATCCCAGTATTGTAGCCGTTCGCTTTAAAAACATCGGCCATGGTGATCTCATCTTTTTTAAGGATCGAACGTCCCCAGCAGGTGGCCCAGGCGCCGTTGCGGACAGGCCGGTGACCGGTCATAAGCGCCCCCCGCGTGGGGGTGCACAACGGCGAAACATGAAAATCCGTGAAACGCACACTGTCCTCATGAAATCGGTCAAGGTGTGGAGTCTGAATCCAGGGATTTCCCGAACTGCCCACATCGGCATACCCCTGATCATCCGTCAAGATTAGAATTACGTTTGGCTTTTTCATAATCGTTTCCTCTGCAGGCTTTTATGTTAACCAGTTTTGCATCTTACCAAAGGTTTTGAGGTATCCAGAAACCAGGGTCTCTGACTGTAGAATCGGTCATTTTTTCCAAAAGAATTTTTCTCTCCCCTCGTATGGGTTACAGAGTCAACCGATACTTCCCGCGAAAAATTATGAGAGAGCACAATCTCATCGTCTCTTCCTAAAGTTACAGTTACGCGGCGATTGGAGCATTGCACATTCTCTATTGTTTTCTGATCCGGTTCAAAATCAAGGATAAAATCCTGTTTGTTTCCGGACAGACTTTTTATTCTCACCCATTTGGTTTCTCCATCTTCTCTTTCCGCGCTGACAAGAAAATCTCCGCCAGCATGCCAGTTGTGAAAGGTGATATTCGGCCAGGCCTCCGGAATCGCCGGAAACACATAAACGCCGTCCTCTCTGGTCTTAAGGCAACATTCCTGAATTGCATTTGCAAAAAACAGAGGAGCTTCAATTACAGGCCCGAATTCACGATACACTGTATTGGGCCAAACTCCCGGAGCTCTGGTGCACTGAGTATGGAGATAGATATCCGCCAATCGAGCTATTTTCTCCGGGTTCCTTATCGAAGCATATAACTGCATGGCTGCAATAGGAGCGAATGCCCGTGCTTCTTCGCCATTTAGGCCGGCTGACATTCCCGCCCAGGCATCAATCGATTTTTGCGCAAACTCCATTTCTTCCAGGTCATCAAGATCCAGCATCTCCAGAGGAAATATCATAAACAAGTGTGTCCAGTGGCGGTGAGATAAAGGTGGCTGCCCTTCTCCCAGGTAGAAACCCTCCGGGCCCTGAGGGTAATCAATAACTTTCTTAAGCCAATCCTCCCATTTTTTAACTTTTTCACCGTGCTTCCCCAGTCTTTTCCCAATGGTTATTGCTGTCTGTAGAGCCCATATAAAAACTGCTAACAGTCCTGTGGGATTCTTCCCTTTCCAACATTCCCAGGAATGGCCGCTGGGAATGACGAGCTTGCCGTTTTCCATTTTCATGCCCTCCCGCATAGCATTCAATCCCCCTTCCAACATCATAAGCAAATTTGTAAGCAATGATTCATCTCGATAATGGAGGTAATGCAGCCAGTAGTTATGACAAGCCCACAGAAACTTTCCCGGTCCGTCACAGAGCGCGTCTTTCGCGTGTTCCCAGTGTTCAGTATCAAAAAAACGGTATCTCAAAAATACCTGCTGCCTTATGCCCGCCCTGTTTTCCTGATGTTTGGGATTCCACATGGTTTGTTCATTGAAATTATCCTCGAGAAATTTCAATAAAGGTCTGCCGAAATCTCCGTGATTGGAAGTCAAATGCAGACGATAGGTAGACTGGACATTGTAGTCCCAGGTGGAAAACCCATAAGGTTGTTCAACCGACCATACTCCATGATTATCAAGCATGGGAAAATCCGGCCGGGTGGAACATGCGAATTTATACAACTGTATCCAATAAAAGGATTCAATTTCTCTGTCGGAGATAGAAAAAAAACTCTTTTTATAGTAGCTGTGCCACCAATCCCGGTGATTTTTTATTATTTCCTGATATTCTTTTTTTGAAAAATTCTTTATAGCCTCGGCAGCCTCTTTTTCCGCTGATATTCCACTGTCTGTTTTGTCCCATTGTTTTCGATTAACAGGTGTAGATCCCACCGAAAAGATAAAACGACTGGTGTTTCCTTGCATGCTGATTATTTTCCAGGCTACAGCAAACCCTCCGCTCGGAGTTTCCGTTCTGGGATGTGAAATATAATCATCCGCCACAAACAAGGACAGGTCATTCACTTCTTTAAACCGGCCTTCGGGAATGAAATCCGGAACCCAGGACCACTGCTCTGTTTCACTCTCAACATCCACAACAACAACCTTACTCCCTGATGGGGCAAAAACACGCAAGTTTATTTCACCGTTCTCTGTAGCCAGAGCCCCTCTAACTTCAGCATTCCACAGATCAAGTCTGAAACTGGATTTCTCCGGGATAATCCTGTGTCGGGGAACTAAATCCAGTGTACCAATCTGAATTCTAATCGGATCCCGCGCCCGGCCCGGATAATCCAGACGCCCAACATCACTTCTGCTGACCCAAAACTTCAAACCCTTTTCATGGCCATACATCAGAGAACCAACCAATCCTGTGCCAATAAAAGGAGCTTCCTCCCACCTCAACGGAAGGCTGTCCCAGATTAACTCATGACGACTGAAAAACTTTTCCCAGTTTATATTTTCTTTCATTGTTTACATATGCCTTTTAAGAGTTGGCGGTACGTCATCTTTGCGGATATAATCGAATTTTTGTCCGATTTTTCGTAGCTGAGTGCCGCCCCCTGCGGGGGCTCCGTGCGGTATCTGAGGTAATAATGTCTGAAAGACTGCAATGAGTTCCGACAGGAACGACACATATGTAGCCCCGGACGTAAGTCCGGGGTTTTGAACGCGAAAACAAAAAAACGAGTCCCCGCAGGGGACGGCACAATTGCACTTTTTTATCGCTGGGAAAAAGCAAATACATCCGCAAAGATGAAGGACCGCTAAAGAGTTTCGAAGCAATAACAAAAACTCTAAAATTACGAAGGCTCTTCGCCTGTCAGTTGCCGATATATGTTTTCAAGGATAATACAGCCTTTTTCCGAACGTCCTTCGGTATAAGGGAAAAATTTGGCCCGACCGCACTTTTCTTGAGCAAAACGAAAACCGCGATAGTCTTTTGCCCGCCACGAAACATGGCGGTCAAAAAGTTTTATCAGCCGCCGGTAATCTTCGCCCTCCACGCATTTCTCGCTTAATTCCCAGTGATGAGCATCATACAACCGGCGCATATTCTCCAACAAGGTCTCACTGTCCGAATCATTAGCCAGATTATTCAGCTCAAGAGGATCTTTTCGCAAATCATACAGTTCCTCCGCCGGCTTCATATTGCGATCACCGTAGCACCAATAGATATATTTGCACTCTTCGGTCACCACGGCCATACCGCGATTGTGATCGTTTTCCGCCCAGCCCCAATTGTAAACCAGCGGCAGAGAGCAGCGGAATTCCGCATCCGGGTTCTCCAGCAACGGCACCAGACTGCGCCCGTCCGCATCACTCTCGGGTTCGAGCCCGGCCAGTTCCATTACCGTCGGTGCGTAATCAATGGTGGATACCACCCGCCGGCAACGCTTTTGTTTTCCTGCAGTTTTCATTCGCGGATCATATATGATCAGGGGTATGCGCGCCGATTCTTCATGCGGCAGCACCTTGCCTCCCAGGCCGTGCGAACCGCAGTAATAGCCGTTATCTGAAGTATATATAATAATTGTATTATCGGCGATTTCCTGCTGTTGAAGCTCTTCTCTGATCATCCCCAGAGCCGCGTCGACACCGGAAATCAACTGATAATAGGCGCGGATATGATCGTCATATATGGAATGCTCCCATTCTTTGAACAGCCAGTACTGGCGTCCCAGTTTCGGCTGGGTTGGCAGAAGCGTCGCTTTATCTCGGCCCCAGTTGTAACGCTTGGTAAATGACTTACCGGCATAGCGATTTTGGTCTTCGGGGTCGATCTGGTTATGGGGAGCATGCGGCGCCTTGAAGCTGAGGGACAGGCAGAAGGGCTGCGGGGATTCGACCGAAGAACGAATGAAGTCGCGTCCGAAAGCGGCCAGCGCCCGCGTTTCATGAGGATAGTCTTTCGCATACTCTGCTATAGTGGCATTGCGCGCCGTCTCATAATTCCCCTGTCCATGCCCGCCGTAACCGCCCCAGGCATCGAATTCCGCACTGTAATCCGGCAGGTCCAGCGGGAAGCCCCACTTACCGGCGAAAGCGGTGCGGTAACCGTTCGAGCGCAGTCGGGCGGCGTAGGAATAGCGTTTCCAGGTTTCCAACGCCATCGAAGCCGTCGGATATTTGCCGGACGGCCGGAAATTAACCCCGTGCCGATATTCATGCAGACCCGTAAATACGGTGGCACGGCTGGGCATGCATAAAGGACTGGCGGCATAACAGTTGTCGAATACCATGCCGTCCTCGGCTATAGCATCCATGTTGGGCGTCTCGATCTCACAATTCCCCATACACCCCATTGCAAACGCCTGATGGTCGTCGGCCATTAAAAAGATTATATTTGGAGCTTTTTCATCTCTCATAAGCATATATTTTAACATCCTGAAAGAATTTGATTTAACAGGTTTTTGAACAAAAAAATACGCAAAAAACGCTCTGAGTCATCCCGCTTGTATCTCCTGCACAAGGCATCGTGCATCGCTGCCGTCCCAGACACCGGTAACCAGATGAGTCGGAGCCCCGTCTTTTTTAGATGGCCCATCGCAGTTAAGCAGTTCCGGTCTCTCACGGCGTTCGGCGGTGAGCTTCGTGCCGTCTGAATAAGTGATGTCGTGAGTGTAGGCGGTCACTTCTTCGGCGGGGCGCCAGCTGACCGCGTCTTCGGAAACCAGATGCCCGCCAAAGCGGACATTGCCCGTGAGAAGCCCCTGGTTATCTTCCATGATCATATGATACAGCCCGTCAGCCCTGAACAAATCCGGGTCCTCCAGTTTACCGGCAGGAAATATGTCCCGGGCAATATCATTATAAGGTCCCTCGGGGGCGTCAGCCCGGGCAATGTGCATTCGAAGTCCCTCGTCGCGATAAGCCATCACGACAGAGCCATCCGCATGGATGTAAGGAGTGGGATTATTGGCATCCTCGCCGAGAGAGAAAGGACTGTCCAGCCGCCGCCAGGGGCCTTCCAGCGAGGGAGCCGAAGCACAGCCGACCTGACGTCGTTTTTCACCGATCGCCGAGGCAATATAGAAAAGCACATAACGGTCTGCCGTTTTAAGGATTTTCGGGTTATGACACATCTTGCCGTCCCAGTAGTTTCCGCCGCGCCCCGCCAGCACTGTTTCCGCGTAGCGATAAGGGCCGAAAGGGCTGTCCGCCACCGCCCGAATGATTTCCGAATAACCGCGATAGCCATTTGGAAAACCGGTTGATTTCGGCCAGCGGGAAACAAAAAGATGATAGCACCCATCCGCCGGCATAATCGAACCGCCCCAGACATACCACTTTTCATCAGCATAACCGGAGTCGGGAGACACCGGCATTAATCGTTGCGCCAGTTTTTGCATCATGGGCATTGAGTCTCCTTTTAATGCGTTAATTTTTCTGATTTTTCACCCACATTTCCTTTGACAGATATCCCCAAATAAATGAAGGAGAACCAGTTTGGGCTCTCCGTGCTCAACGTGCGTATTCCCGGGCCAGATTCGTGGCCAGGTCACACCATTCCCAAACGCGCCGGGGGTCGAAACGGACAGTGCTGACATCCTTGAGAATCAGTTCCACGTTCTTACCTTCAGTAGCATCGAGTATTGCTCTCATTTCCTTCTCGGCGCTGCTGCGATTCCATTGTCCGTCGGTAGCCAGGAAGGCGGGGTTGGGCTTGGCCGAATACACGAATCGACCGGCCAGGGCGGCTGCACCGGCTTCGATATCGACCCATGGACTCATGGAAACTTTGCGCAGCTTCGGCAAGTTGGCGGCAAGTAAATCGATTTTGTGATGAAGCGGCTCACAACACCCGTAGTAGTTGAGCCCGAAACGGTCAAGAATGTGCTTTTCATATTTCAACGCAAACTGCTCGTGCATTTGCGGAGAAACTTCCGAGAATATCTGAGCCATGGCACCGCCCCATTGATCCTGCAGTCGAGCCGGCCGGCCGGCAATTTTCTCAGCCGGTAAATCGCTGGTAAAGCCGAACCCGCCCTGCCCCACACCGTAGTTACCGGAACCGATCGAAAGCAGGTTATATTCTTCGAGCTGATCGAGTTCATGCATATAGGCATCAGTCAGTCGCTGCATCAATGCATGGATAAAATCGGGACGCAGGACAAAATCCATCAGCACCTGTTGCGGATTGCACCATTCCGCCAAGCGATCCCAAGGCGCATAGTTGTGTGTTACTCGTCCTTGAAGATTGACCTCAAGGATGTCGCCCAGCGATTCCTGAACGCATTCCAAACGTTCCTGAGTCTCTTCCGGTCGCGGCGTGATAGTGGGGAACTGGATTTTTTCAATGTCTTTTTCGTCAGAGATTTGACAATAATAATGTTTCGAGGTAACACCGCCCTCCTCGTCGTGCGGGATCACCTCCATTTTCTTCTCCAGCCCGAACCCGGTGTGGTCAAACGCGGGCTGGACAGTGAACACCGGTTCAATCACCATGTCGTAACGCATGTGCCGCCACTGATACAAGGTTTGCCTGAAACGATTCTCCAGGCTCCGGGCCCAGCGATTTTCACAGGTTATCTGAAGTTCGCCGTCCACATCCATCTCGCGCCACGGCAACTGATAGATGCGAACCATCGGACGCACCGATCTCAGGTCGTTCAGCGCACGCCAGTTTTCGGCCGTTTCCCGATGCACGGGCGAAGCCGCGATCTCCGCAACTTCGCCTGCCAGTTTTCGAACGATGTCTAAGTCTTTTTGAGCTATTTCCATAAAACTTCCCCGTTTTAAGATCACCGGATTATCCCTCTCTCTGCCAAATGTTGGCGGTTCGGTTGTCATTTGTTTTGCAACCATGCAATTCCGGCTCCCCGCAATCTTTTGTTATAATCAATGGTGAATAATTATCTGCCTCCGCACTTAAATGCGAAAGCGTAATTGAACTGCTCTGCTGACAGAATATTGCCGGGCGCTTTTCAGGAGAAGAACATTCAAAGGTGGTATTATTCAAGTTAAGATTTTCTATATGTCTTGCATAAACGCCATAAGCAGGCATGACTCCCCACACATTCTTATCCTCCGTCCAGCGCCAATCCTCGGAATGATAGGCGATATCGTTTATGTCTATGACATCTCTGCGCTCGGCTTCATCAGCCGTACCGCCGCCGGGAAATGTAATGTGAATATTACTTAAGAAAACGCTTTCAATAACGCTTTCCGGATGGCCGTGGAAAATCATCACGCTGTTTTGGTCAGGACGGAGGCGCATATCGGCAATCTGCCGCGCGGAAAAAGCATCCCTGTCACGCCAGGGGCTGACCGGCCCGTCCACTGCTGTGGCCCTGAGGTTATTAAAATAAACATTTTTTATTTTCCCAAGCGGCATAAGCGGCGGCTGGTTATCCATTGAGCCGATATCCGTCCAGTTACCCAGAAACATAGAAACCGGTGCTGTTACCCTGTCCATAACGATATTTGAAAAAATACAGTTCTTGATCTCAGCCCCTTCGAACATACCCATTTTAACCCCCCCCCCTCCGCAGTTCTGAAATACGCAGTTGGAAACAGTAATATTCTCAAAATTCCCCTTGGACAGAGGTCCCAGCCTGACAGCCGCCCACTTAGAACTGATATGGCAGTTTACCACCGACAGATTTGTTAATGGTTTGTCGGCGGAACTTGTAGTAAGGGCAATGCCGTCGTCCCCACACTCCAGGTGACAATCCGAGATGGTGGTGAAAGCACAGCTTTCGATGTTGAAGCCATCCTGCTTTTTGTTGCGAATAGTGACGTTATACAGGTGGACATAACTGCAGTATTTCAGATGAGTGCACCAGGAAAACGCATTTTCCAGCCTCAGCCCGCTTATGTGCACCTCGTCGCACTTTTCAAAGCGAATGAGCATGGGACGCTGCTTGCCTCTTCCATCGGCCTCTTTTGGAGAAACAGGAGCTTTGCCCCGGAAATTTCCATCGATTATCCCTTCACCGGTCAGTCTTATGTTGTGTTCCTCGCAGGCGTATATCAGACATCTGTCCAGAGGTTCTGGATAATACGGTGAAATTCCGGTATCGTCGGCGTAATCCGCCAATTGATCACTTCCTAAAATCCTGGCATTGCCGGCAATATGCAGAGTGACGTTGCTGAGCAGAGATATGGTTCCGATTAAATATGTCCCGCCACCGGGGAACAACACCGTGCCGCCGCCATTTTTATGACAAAGGTCAATTGCTTTTTGCACCGCTGTCGTATCATACTGCTCTCCGCCACCGGAAGCACCATGTTCTTTGACATTATAGTGACCGTTAAATTCGCTGTAATTACTCACATACAAAGTCTCCTTTATAGTGTTTCAATACCGCAACAATTTCTATCTCCCCCCTAGGAAGACCGGAAATTTACTTATACGTAACACATTCACAATCAACGGGATATCCTGCATTTCACAGGCATAGAATCTGGCCTTTCTTTTTGCGCAGCCAAGCACCGGACTGATTTGATTCTTTCCCGTCTTCGGCCAGCCGCACATCCGGATGCCGATTGCGCTTCCAACCGGGATGTGCCGTAGTCACACGCAAAGTTGTTATCAGCCAGTCCAGCAGACGCCGTCGGCACTGTTCGACTGTCTGACTGTGATCCGGATCATTGATAAGATTATGCTGTTCGTGCGGATCATTCTCGATATTGTAAAGCTCATCGAAATGCTCACCATCGAACATCTCGGCAGGATAGTGCACATAGCGCCACGGGCCCCAGCGTATGGAACGGCTCCAGACGTTTTCCGTTACCGCCACTTCCCGAAGCGACGACACCTCGCCTTTCAGCAACGGAGTCATATCTTTTCCGTCGGTCCACTCCAACAGCGCTGTGCCGGTCAAAGCAGCCAGAGTCGGCGCCATGTCCACGCTCTCGACCAGAGCATTTTCAACCTTACCCTCATCGGCTATCCCCGGAATCCGCCAAATTGTGGGTATCCGGCAGACAGCCTCTGATGATATCCCCGGCTTTTTCTCGGGAAGCCCGTAAAGCCCGTGAAAACAGCCGTGGTCCGTATTATAAATCACAATGGTATTATCGGCTAAACCGGACTGCTCCAGGAAATCAAGCAAACGTCCGACCGCATGATCCACCTGGGTGACGCAGGCCAGCGTGCCTTTATAAACCCTTCGCAGTCCGGACAAGTGGTCGTCAGGCTGGTATGGCCAGGAATAATCGGCCAGTTTTTGCTGCATCTTTTGAAAATGGGGCGGCCTTCCCTGTCCTTCATCGTAAAAATAAGATTCAGGCAGTTCGATATCGTCTGGATACATGTCCCAGAAGCGCTGATCAGGGGTAAGTTGATGATGGGGGCGCGGCAATGAGACATGAATACAGAAAGGGCTTTCATCACTATTGTTCATAAACTCAACAGCCTGGTCCACGCACCAGTTTTCCACATTGTGTTCGAACGGCATTTCTGACGGCCGCGCATCCCATCCGGACGGTTCCTTGCCAAGATGTTTTGCCCATAAAGTGGAACTGTCTTCCAGGTGCAGGATTCCATGTTTTTGCAGATAACGGGCATAGGGAGCTTCTTCCAAAGGCTGCCCCTGACGCTGCGGATAGTAACCATCGGCGTACAGGTCAACGGCATCGGCTATCCAGTTGACCGGATCATCCGGCAGGTGCAGTTTGCCGATACCCGCCGTTCGGTATCCGACCTTTTTAAAATGATGAAGATAACTCGGCAGCCTTTCCGGAGTGGGGCCGGACAAACCATAATATCCGTGATTATGACAGTACTGCCCCGATAGATTCGAAACACGGCTTGGGGTACATATAGTGTTCTGAGTATAGGCATTTGAAAACCTTACCCCCGTCTC
Organism: Candidatus Brocadiaceae bacterium; assembly: GCA_003551785.1. Next base: position 28,982 of record PUNP01000421.1, read on the forward strand.
CGCCAACCGGTCCAGATTCGGAGTTATCACCTGGCTGTTTCCTTCACATCCCAGCAAATCGGCCCGGTGCTGGTCTGAAATAATGTGTAGAATGTTATACCGTTTCGGAATATCAATTGTACCTGATTTGAGCGATTCTCGGTTGTTATAAAAGCCCCCTGGGCGTAAGTATTCAGTGAACCACGTTGGCCACTGATATTATGATACTAAAATTTGACCTTACAATCAAGTATATATTCTAT
>PUNP01000482.1 GCA_003551785.1 Candidatus Brocadiaceae bacterium
CGGAGGGGGAACTCGCCAGGAGTAAGCTCCCCGGCATAGCCCATGACATGCTGAGGAACGAGATAATGCTGCGGTTTGGGTATTATGTGACCGAATCAAGCGAGCATAATGCGGAATATGCGCCTTATTGGATACGGAAAGATTCCCCTGAGTTGATAGACAGGTTTGCGATTCCGCTGGACGAGTATCCGCGCCGATGTGTCAACCAGATAAAGGGTTGGAAACGGCGGCGTGAATCTTTAGTAGAAAACCCAACATTAGAGCACAAGATGACGCATGAATATGCGAGCGATATCCTGAACGCGGTGGTTGAAGATTCTGCTATACGGGTGCATGGCAATGTACTGAACACGGGGCATTTGATAGATAACCTACCGGAGCAGACCTGTGTAGAGGTACCTTGCCTGGTAGATGCAAACGGTATCAACCCATGTCGTGTAGGCAGGCTTCCTGAGGTGTGTGCTGCTTTGAACCGGACTAATATCAACGTGCAGCACTTGACGATCCAAGCGGCGGAGACCGGCTCGCGTGATGCGGTATATCAAGCTGCGATGCTTGACCCGCATACGGCGGCGGAATTGTCGATTGACAAGATAGTGGAGATGTGTGATGAATTGATAGAAGCACATGGCGAGATGCTTCCGGAACTCAGTTAGGAGATATAAAATGGCACAGGATTACGTAATTACGGTAACTTCTCTTGACCGTGTGGGTATTATTGCCACGGTATCCGAGGCGGTATTATCATTGAACGGCAACGTTGATGCGTTGAGTCAAACGGTGATGGAAGGATATTTTACTTTGATACTGACGACTCACTTTGATAAAAATATCAGCGCGGACAGGGTTAAGGAAGCGATAGAACTGATGGGACGGCCTGGCGAACTTGGGGTTCAAATCCGTGAGAGAACTGTATTTGTAGATAATGAAACAGCGGGGGATGGTGAAAAATTTATCTTGACAATAACCGGTTCCGACCGGAAAGGCGTCATTACGCGCGTGACTAATTATCTAGCCGGGCGCAATGTCAACATAGAAGATTTATATGCACGCGCTGAAAACGGAAATTTTCTGATGGTTGCGGAGTTGATGATGCCGCCGGAGAGCAATGTAGAAAATATGCAGTTGGATTTGGACGGGTTATGGCCGGAACAGGAATTCATAGTCACACTGCAGCATGAGAACATATTTCTTGCGACTAATCAGGTGGATTTTCAAGTTCCCTCCTGAATTCACGCAACTTTTCATTGGCTCGTTCAAAAGTGTAAGAGTCGGCTGGCAGCAGGGTAACGGCGATTTGCAGACGCTCTATAGCTCTTTGCGGTTCATCTTCGTTGAGCGCGAGGTTGTATTCCCGCTCTCCCCTGCTGAACATCCTATCTTTTAGTCTTGGGAGCGCCTGTGGTGGCTGTGCATCATCGGGTATCAAATCTTCGGCGGTATTGAGTTTTTCCATAGCTTCCTCATGCTGGTCATTTCTGAAATGTTGCCCTGCGCTATCGATCAACTCTTCGACGTATTGCAGTCTATTATCATCGATTTCCCGTAACGCCTTTTGTGCTTCATCGAGGTAATAGCTATTATCGGAAAATTCGCTTTCGATTTGATAGATTTGATTCCACAATTGTGCAGCTTGGATATAATCCCGGTTATCTTCAGCATTTACCGCATTTTGATAAGCGTTATCCACCGTTTCGATGCGCCGATAGAGCGCGCGGGCTTCCTCGAGGTCAATATCTTGAATGAGTGATGCGGCATTTTCGGCATTTCCACGGTTGAAATAATCTCTTGCCGTCTCGACAACTTCAAGTTTTTCGGCTCTATCGATGAGGTTTTGTGCTAATTGATAATACCGACAATCAGAAGGAATATTTTGCAGTCTTTGAATAGCTTGCTCGAAATCAGAATGGTTAATAAGCGTTTGTGCTTCCCGAACAATATCGGAATTTCGGGCAAGCTCGGCATATTCATCCATTTTATCTTTTAAGTCTCCGGCGGTCTCAGGAAAAAAGCTAATCAATTTATCAGTGAGATCATATGCCCTGCTCCAATTATTGCGATTAAGTGCCGATTCAAGTTCTTGTTCAAGTTGATTTTTGAGCTTACTTTCGACTTCGCTAAAGAAATCGCGATTATCTTTTCGGGCGGGGCGATCCGGGGTGATATCCTGCAGCAACTCGTAAGCCTCCAGGTATTGTCCGTCATCGGCTATCTCCCTTGCATTTTCGACTATTTCATACTGTAGTACAGCTTGATCTATACGCGATGAATGGCGTCTGACAAAGCGTCGCACCTCATCGCTTTCATGATTAAATTCGAGTTCATCGAGTGCACGTTTAGCATCGACCCAGTATTCTTGGAACTCATTATCCATTCTTCTGAAGAGCGTAACGATTTTTTCGAGCGATTGGGCGGCGCCACTCCGTGGTCTGATATTCGTGAGGTCAGCGGCCATATTTTCAGCTCTTTCATAATCACCCTCACCAATAGCGCGAAGCGTCTGATCAATCATAGAATCGTATTCTCTCTCTGAAACCTCCGGGGAAGTTGGTGCGGCGGGTTCACTATCGATTACAAGCGACAAAAGCAATAGCAGCAGTACAGCCGCGGCGGCCCCTCCGATAATCATTCTTCCTTTTTTAGTAGCGAGTATGGAACGGCTCTGGTCGGATGACGTTTTACCTTGTTCAGCGGGTACAATTTCGACTTCTCTACCGGTAGCCGGGTCGGACACATACCAGTGCCCGTCACGTTCATAAAAACCGGTTTGCTGCTGCATAGGATCGACTTTGACAAGTGAACCGCCCGGAGGAGTAATTTCTTCATCCTCGATTTCCGGTTCATCCTCAGCGTACCCACTGTCACTTTCACTAACTACGCTGTAAGCCGCCTCGGTAGCCTTAAAGACTAACTTCGCTTCGCCGACACTAACGACATCGCCGTCTTTCAAAGACGCGGTGGATATTCTTTTGCCGTTAACTTTGATACCGTTTCTGCTGCCGAGGTCTTTAACATTTACGCTCTGACCATCGACATCACAGCTCAGATGCTGCCTGGAGACGGATTTAGCGTTTAGCGTCAGGTCGCAGCCCTCTTCCCGTCCGACAATGATGAGCCCCGGGGACAGCATGAAGTCGTATTCATAATCCTTGTCTTTGACAATAAATTTCACGGTAAAGAAGCATCCTCATTGGGAAGAAACATTACATAGCACAATATATGATTTTACGTTAATATTTAATGAAAATCAAGTAAGAGGAATTGGCGCTGTAATGTTTTTTGCGTATCGCAATCCCGGGATTCCCTTAAATTTTCCCCCTGCAACATTTCGCAGAGCGCAAATGCCATGAAAGCGTCACTTGCAGTATAAGAATACAGCGGCGGTTGACATTTGCCACAGATGCACTACTGAAAATAGGTAAAATTTTCGGGGCATAAGGCTGAAATCAGAAGTTCAGCGAGAGGCCGGCGAATGGGCCGTGAATTTGCATGTCGAGGAAATTATCTTCATATTCAAAGTCGAAAACCAGTGCTCTGTAACCCGCTATAATACTGAACGTATGAACGGGGGAGAACCGGACTCCGATTTCGCCGTCGCCGAACCATCCATATTTCCCGGCTGATATTGCAGCCCCTTCGGCATAGACGTCGATCATACCGATAGGGCGCAGATTGGCGGCAAGACCGAAGGTAGGGAAAGGCAATTGGAAATCGGCTTTTTCAGTTTTACTTTGACCGTTGACAGTACCTTCCATTTTCGTCTTAACATCGAGACCTTTGATATCTAGCATGGTCCCGAGTCTAAAACGTCTTCTGAGCAGGTTAAAGAACTGCCAGGTCCAGCCCAGCTGCACATACTGCATGTCGAAATCTGTAGATAATTCGCTGTCGGACTCGAATCTCCTCCCGGCAAAAATGACATCCTGAGTTATTTCATTATCTCCATCGTAGCCGATACGTGTGTAACCGGCTCTGAGTCGATGATTGCGTCCCAGGTTAAGGGAGAGACGTCCGGTTGGAAAATCTTCGTTACTGAACCCCAGGTCGTCTTTAAAGTGGACATCGGTACCCTGGCCGTCATTATTCTCAAATCGACCTTCTCCGCTGAGCTCGGGGGTCCAGTAATGCCCTTCTGCGCGTATAATTGGGTCTCTGACGCAGCCTGTAACGCTGAGAAATGCAGCTGCTGAGCATAAGCAGATCGTGATATACTTGAATATCATGCCGATTACTCCGGTATCAAAATTTGTAATCGCCTAGGGGCTTGGCCGAAAAGGTGCAAAATGAGAAATACAGTAACACAAGATGCCTTTCATAGTATAGCACGCATCCCTGAGTGCGCCCTGGACAGGCAAGATGCCTGTCATACATTCCGCCTGCACCTTTCCGGCCACGCTTCTAGTACGTAAATTTAACCGGCCTTAGCCTTAGCGGTTTCCGTTTCCATCTCTTCCAACTGTTGGTCTACTTCTTCGAAATTAACGGCCACTTTTCGACTGGTTCCGTCCTGGTGCATAGTGATACCGTAAAGAGTTTGAGCGGCGCTCATTGTCAGTTTATTATGCGTAACGATAACAAACTGGGTGTTTTCGGTGTACTGTTCGACCAGGCTCATGAACCGTCCTACGTTTGCATCGTCGAGCGGGGCATCGACCTCATCAAGCAAGCAGAAGGGACTGGGTTTTGATTCGAAAATAGCAAAGAGGAGGGCGACGGCCGAAAGTGCTTTTTCGCCTCCGCTGAGAAGCGAGATCGAGCGATTCTCTTTACCGGGCGGCCTGACGGAAATATCGATACCGGCTTCAAGCACATCATCGGTTTCATTATCGAGTGTCAGGTCACCGCTTCCGCCCCCGAATAATTTACGGATGATGACCTGGAAATTTTGCCGGACTTCTTCAAAAGTTTTGATGAATTTTGTGCGGCTTTCTTTGCTCAGGCGACGGATCAACTCCAGTTCATGGCGTCTGGCTTTCTCCAGGTCTTCGCGTTGGTTGGTGAGGAATTCGGCGCGGATTTCAAGCTCGTCCTGTTCTTTAATAGCATCGAGGTTCGCGCCCCCCATGCGTTCAAGCTTGTTTTTAAGCTCTGCAGCTTCTTTTTTAATCTCCTGCCAATCGGTATCCGGCGACTGGACTATTTCGAAGACGTCTTTCTGGAGTGACACAGCTTCGGCCAACCCAACCAGCCGGGGTTTACCTTCGTCGTCCTTTGCATTATCTATATCTTTCTTACATTCTTCAACAAACCAGCCGGCAACTCTTTCAGAGGGTGATAGCATTTTAGGTTTTACATAGTAATCTTCTATTTCAGCATCGATATATAAGGGGGTATCGCGCCATTCTTCCGGCAGGAGTTCGAGTGCGTCAAGATTGATACCGCACTCATCAGCGATTTTGTCACAGAGGGTTTCGGTTTTGAGTCGGTTTTCGTTAACTTCTATTTCGGTCTTCTGTAATTTTTTCTGGGCTTCTTGCAGTTGCTTTTCAAGTATTTCAGAGCGTTTTCTCGAATTTTTCAGCTCATTGGCCAGCGATTGGATGGTACCTTTTTTGGATGCAGACTTTGACTTGAGAGTATGCAGTTCACCTTTAAGGTTTTTAATATCTGCATGAGCTTTTTGGATAGCGGCTGTAGTTTTCTCTATTTCAACCGAGCACTCCGACCGCTCTTTTTCAACTCTTTGGATTTCATCGGCATTTTGTTTAATCTGCAATTTTAAACGTTTGATAAGAGCGTCTTTGCTCCTTTGCTGTTCCTGAAAACGGCTTAAATCCTTATCGAGACGGCTATGCTGTTCGTTGACGGCATTTCTTTTTTCTCTAAGTCTACCGATTTCTTCCAGCGTATTTTGATGTTCAATCTCGGCTTTTTTCTTTTTCTCGGCCAGTTCTGCAACATTGACCTTTTTCTCTTCGATTTTTTGCAGGGCCTGTTTTTTTTCTGTGGCAAGTGCCGCGGCATCTTCCTGAAGGGAAGCAACTTCTTCGCAGGTTTGGGATTTTTGGCTCTCAAGCACAGAGACATTTTGCGAGGCTTCTTGTTCTTTTTTCCGGTATTTATCCTTATCAAAGGACAGTTTTTTTGCCTTAGTTTTCAGTTCCAGAATATTTCTACTGCAATGTCCGGCTTTCCGCTTAAGCTCAGCCATATCAGCATCCAGGGTGTTGATCCGTTCATTCAGCTCAGCGAGTTCACTGTGGCGACTGATAACGCCACCGGCCTCGGGTTCTCCTGCCGCCCAAACGCCATTGGCATCATACAACCTGCCGTCTAAAGTAACGATTCGCATATTGCGCTCAGAAGCGGCCGCAGCTAATTCGGCATGCTCACTTAACTGTTCATTTGATTCGGTGACAAAACAATTTCCTAATAGAGCCTTGATGACTCCGCGGATATTGTCAGGGCAGTCGATGAGAGCGGCCAAAGGGGTTAAAGAATCGCCTTCATCGGGCCGAACGTTACGCTCATTTTCCGGTAATCTATCGAGAGGTATAACATTCACGCGCCCCTTATCACCTTTTTCAGCCAATTTCAACGCATATTCAGCCTGTTCGGTCGTGTTGACAATAACGGCCTGGGCATAACGGCACAGGGCGGCTTCGACGGCTGCTGCGTATTTAGTGGAGACCGAAATGAGGTTACCGAGCATCCCCGGGCACCCGGCGAGTATGCCATCAGCGGCATTAACCTTCTCAAGCATCAGCTTAACACCCGCACCGACCCCTTCGGCACGTTTCTGAAGGTCCTGTATGAGCTGTTTACGTTCTTTTTTCCCGTGAAGTTCCGCACGGAGGTCGCTTATTTTTGAATTTAGTGAATTAAGTTGAGAGTTATTTTCCGAGATGGAATCGGAAACTTCTTTGGCTTTTTGATCAATATCAGCATAATCGTCTTTGGCCTTTTGCGCATCTGAGCGCGCGAGTTCTATATTTTTACCGAGTTTGCTGCATTTATCATTCAGGGCAGCTTCTCGTTCATTACTACGCAGTAAGCGGTTAGCTACGGTGGTGACCTGCGACTGGAGCAGTTTGACTTGATTCTCGGCCTGGGCTTGCTGCTGCATAAGCTGGAAAGCGGCGTTTTTACCATTATCCCCTTTGTCCCTTGCCGTATTATAACGGTTCACTGCCTCAGTGAGTTCATTTTTTACATACTTAATTTTTTCGCGTAACTGTTGTAATTTTTCGGCTCCGGATTCGAACTCACTTTCAGCGATCTGCAATTCCGACCGATAGTCACCGTCATTATCGTTGAGTCGCTGGTATCTTTCCTGGAGGTCGGCAGTGCGCTGCTGCAACTCTTTTTTTCTTCTGAGATTCAGGTCAACTTCCTTATTAAGGCTGTAAATCCGCGCATCGAGGTGAGAAATTTTTTCATCAATAGCTGCAAGTTCACTTCGATGGGTTTCGACCTGATTCTGCAAATTACCAGTATTCGCTTTAAGGGCAACTGTTTGTTTATTCAAGCATTTTTCATTCTCGATTTCGGTTTCGAGTTTTGCGGCCAGGAGGCGTTTCTTTGCCATCAATTCCGCTTTCTCGAAAAACGCATGAGCCAAACGGAGGCGTATTTGCCTATCCTTATAACGACGATATCGTCTGGCTTTAGAAGCTTGACGTCTGACGCTGCGGAGCTGCCGGTCGAGTTCCTCAATGATGTCAGTAACCCGTTGGAGATTTCCTTTAACGCGTTCAAGTTTTCGTTCGGCCTGCTTTTTTTGTTCGAGGAACCGATTGATTCCGGCCGCTTCTTCGAGCACGGCTCTTCTTTCTTTCGAACCGGCCTGGAGCAGCATGTCTATTTGGCCTTGTTCGATGATACTATAGGCATTGACACCGAAGCCGGTATCGAGCAGAAGATTTTTAATTTCTTTAAGCCGACAATTTTTACCGTTGAGTGAATACTTACTTTCACCCGACCGGAAACAGCGTCTGGATATGCAGACTTCTTCATAATCGACGGGCAGGAGGCCGCTTGAGTTATCAAGAGTAACTTTCACTTCGGCGGAGCTTTGAGCACGTCGGGAATCGCTGCCGTTAAAGATCATATCAGCCATTTCATTTCCGCGCAGGCTTTTAGCGCTTTGTTCGCCTAAGACCCATTTCAGGGCATCGACGACATTACTTTTCCCGGAGCCGTTAGGCCCGACAAGACCGGTAAAATCACCTTCAAAATCGAAAAAAGATTTATCAGCGAAAGACTTAAACCCGACAAGTTCAAGTTTTTTCAGTTTCATAGCTGTTATATATATAATAAAATTTGCTTTTTAATCGGC
>PUNP01000590.1 GCA_003551785.1 Candidatus Brocadiaceae bacterium
AGGATGCCCCCAAACAGCCAGTTACGTTTATCGCAGGGGGAGCAATAGCCGTCATGCTTGACCTCTACCGTATGCTTGGTGAACAAAAGTATGCTGACTGCGCCCGCATCCTCATGAAAAAAGCCTGCTCGCATATGAGAAAGGACCCATGCAACGGGCAAGATGTGCGTTTCTGTGCAATTACTGCAAGTATGCTGTGCCATTATCGTCAGGTTACGGGTGACACCAGTCTCGATGATGTGGTTCCGAACTTTCCCGAAGAACCGCTGTCTAATGTTATTCCAGAGGCTCTGGAAGTTGTAAAGACAGGCCGTTACGCGGCGGATTTGAACTGGATCAAAGAAGATGGTGATAAGGCGCGCTATTTATCCAAACGTCCGGCGGCCTTATATGCTCTGAAGTATCAGGTTAGCGGAGAGGAAAAGTTCCTCAAAACAGCTCTCGTGTTAGCCCAAAAGCGTTTGGAACTCGCCAGGTGTCTGGGTGATGAAGGGCGCTTTCACGGATGCGGACGCGGGAATATCAGAACAGTGATAGATGAAGATGTCCTGCCCGTCATGCACGCTACCGCCCTTGGTTTGCATGGAATCGCTTTCGATGGTAATGCTCATCTTCAGCCTGCAATTGCTTTTCGGAGGGCAAAGGGCCTGTGGGGACTCCCCCCCGGTGTCGCTGCCTCTGTTAGGAATAACGCTTCTGGTGGGAAAGAAGTTCGCATGTTCAACAATAACGAACGGGGTGAAACGGTGATGGTTGTGAACTTAAAAGATACCCCCGATCCGAAAACGGTAGCAAAGGGGTTAAAAGCTCCTATAACTCTGCCCTGGGCTGAGGAGGTTGCTGTAATTTGTAAACTGGCGCCAAAAACAGGACGTGGGGTCTTTTTTTAAAGGTTTAACCACAGCAATCCCCGGGTTGAAAACCCGGGGCTACCGAACATCGCCTCTGTCGAGGCGGTGTTGCCGAAAATTTGCCGCAGAGGATGGTTATCTGAAATGGAAAGCTCGGGGTTTTACGATAATTCAGATCAGCATACCTCCGGAGGTCTCGCGAACCGAAGAGCTTTTTGTGATAACCCGTGAATATGACTCAGGTGAATGTCGCTCTTTATGGCCTGCAAACGTATTTGTTAGACAAAAAGCTTATAATAAAAAGGAGTTTTAAAAATGATGACAGATGCTAATACCTATGAAACGCAAAGGCAAAAACAGCTCTCACGCCGGCGACGGATTATTTCCAATAACGATGGCGGAGATGCCGTGAAACTACCCGAAAAACCCTTGCAGTCGCCGGAGGATTTCCTCCGGATCAGAACTACGCCACTAAAGGATACGCACGTGGATACCGTCAGCTACTGCTCGGGGATATTTGGCTCATGCCGTCATAATACCCGGGTCGGCCACATCTATCCACACTATGAAAGCAATGTCGTTGAGGACCTGATAGAACGCGGCACCGACCCGCTGGAAGTGATGGTCAACTACTGTCACGATAATGATATTGAAGTGTTCTGCTCCATGCGGATGAACGATACGCACGACGCCTCGCGTCCCGAGAGGTTCCGTGCCAACACTTTCAAAGCGGATAACAGGGACTGCCTGCTTGGCACGGAAAAAGATCGCCCGAAGTACGGGGGCTGGTCCGCTGTCAATTACGGCTGCGAGCCTGTGCGCGATATGGTGCTGCGCTTTGTCGAAGAAGTATGCCGCGGTTATGACATTGACGGCATCGAACTGGATTTTTTCCGGCATCCGGTTTTTTTCAAACAGACTTCGCAAGGTCTTCCGGTCGGGGATGATGAACGCGAATGCATGACCGGTTTGATGCGGAAAATCCAAACATTGATCCGTGAGATCGGTATGGGACGCGGCCGGCCATTTATGGTTGCTGTGCGAGCTCCGGATGATATGGGGTATTGCAATACGATCGGGTTGGAGATTGAGCGCTGGATGGAAGAAGGCCTGATCGATATTTTTATCCCCAGCGCTTATATCCGCCTGAATTCCTGGGGTTATAGCGTCCGGCTCGGCCATCGGTACGGAGTGAGGGTTTACCCCGGTCTCAGCGAAAGCCGCGTCGGGGGTGGACATCACGCCGACCCGCTGCGCTCTTCCGATGAATGTTACAGAGCGCGTGCCTTGAATGCATGGCAGGCGGGCGCCGATGGCGTGTATATTTTCAATCTTTTCGATCCGCATCGCCGGATATGGAGTGAAGTCGGTGTTCCTGAAATACTGCAACATCTGGATAAACTCTATTTTGCCAGTAACCGGGGAATTGGCAGAGTCGCTGGAGGCGCTTATCCGCACGAACACTTTATTCGGATTCCCACTGTTAATCCGGGTGCACCGATAAAAGTCAATAAAGGAAAGCGCCAGTTGCTGCGAATTCAATTGGCGGAAAAGCTACAGAAGAACCAAGAGAAGTCACCGCCGGAATTCAAACTTTGCCTGAAAATCGAGCCGGTGGAGCGAAAAGAACGGAATCTTGCGGTTGTTTTCAACGGCCATGCTTTGCAATGCGGCGGCATAAGTGGTGATAATTGGCGCCAATACAAACTCGACCCAAGTTGGCTGAGAGAGGGTGAAAATACAGTTGAATTGTGGTCGAAAAATGGTAAGGAAGTCAAATTGCTCGATTTGCTGATAAGTTGCAATCACTCAGGTCATTTGCTGGAAGATGATTCTTATCTCAAGCGTACCCGAAAAAATATGTAAAAAGTAGGGCAGGGACAGAAGTATACTCCGAACATTTTATAAGGAGCGAAAGCATGTTTTTTTTCGACAATTACTATTACGGTGAACCATTACAATCAGATGGTCGTTGGCAACTCCTGATTGATGACGAAATGATTGAAGATTGTTTTCGGCTGAAGCGTTATCTTCGACGGCCGGTTAAATATCCGCACAACCCGGTCTTGTTTCGGGACAAACCGTGGGAAGGAACATCAGTCGGCCCCTGCTCTGTTATTTGGGATGAGGAATATGACTGTTATCGAATGTGGTACAGATGCGCCAATATGGCCAGTTATCACGGCGCCCCGGGACCGCCGTATTACGTCTGTTACGCCGAGAGTGATGACGCTTTGAACTGGCGCAAACCGATACTGGAAAACTGCGTGCCCATTCCCGGGCATGATCGGACAAATATCATTTATACCGGCACTTTCTATCCTCGTATTCAGGGCCCCCAGGTCTGGAAGGATGAGGTGGAGGAAATTCCAAAGCGGCGTTATAAAATGATCTCGCTCGAACGTCGGCCCGACAGTCAGGGACGGATGGTCAGCGGTGTCCAGATGGCCTATTCTCCAGACGGTTTGCAGTGGTCTCTGGACCAACAGGAAGCTCCGTTGATCGGCTATCACAGTGACTGTCAGAATCATGTGGTTCGCCATCCCGGAGAAGACTGCTGGCTGCTCTATTGCCGGCCAATCTCACTTTTAGCGGGCGGCCCGGCCAAAGGACAACGGCCCGACCTCGCGCGTGAAGTTTGCGGACAAAAACGGCATCCCGGGCGACGGGTGGCGGTTGCAACTTCAAAGGACCTGAAAAAATGGTCCTATCCGCGCACTGTTCTGTTCCCCGACGAGCAGGATCCTCCCGATATTGACCAGTGCATAGTCTTCCCATCTGGAAACGCTTTCGTTATGCTTTATACAGCTATGGAGGGAGATGATACAGGCCGGACGGAAATCAAGTTTGCCATCAGCGGGGACGGTTTTCACTGGTCCCGCTTTCACAGCCGGGAGCCGTTCATCTGTCGTGGCGGCCGGGATGCCTGGGACTGCGGTTCAGTGGGCACTTCATTCGCTCCGGTGGCGGCGGGGAATCGTTTGCTGTATTTCTATACGGGTCGTAATCTCGGGCAGCACGAGGAAGGAGTAAGCATCGGCGGTATAGGCGCGGCTTTCGGCGAAGAGCGCCGGATGGTCGAGCGAGTGGCGGGTGATGAACCGGGATTTTTGCTCAGTCGCGAATTTATTCTTAACGGCAATCGGCTGCAGGTGGACACCACGCGCTGGCGCGGTCCCGGCAAGGAGAATGCGGAACTGCGGGTAGAGATCATTCGCCATTTACCGGTCACCTCCGCGCATGGTGCCGAAGACAGTGGTGATTCGGTCTGTCCCGGTTATTCACTGCCCGACTGCGATCCCGTCTGTGGTGACCTGCCGGCGGCGGAGGTGAGTTGGAACGGTAATCCGGATATTTCTCCCCTCTGCGGAGAACCTGTCTATCTCCGTTTCATGCTTCGTAACAAAGGCTTATGCGCATTTCGGATAACTGATGAAGGTGAAGATTCTTGTTGACAAAAAGATATAAAGACCTGGAGGTACAGCAGTAAAAAGCGGTAGAAGAAATGTAGCGAAAATGGTTTGATGGTTTTACTTTCAGCAAGTCTATTGATGAGGTAACAATATATGATGTTCGACTTAACAGGAAAAACGGCGTTGGTTTGTGGCGGGGCAGGCTATTTAGGATTGCCGGCGTCAATAAAATTAGCCGAACAGGGGGCGGATGTCGTTATAGCAGACCGAGATGAAGATGCCGCCAGGCAAGCGTTTGAAAGGGTGTCATCAAAAAGTCCGGGAACCCAACCTTCATGGTACAAGCTGGATTTGGCTGAGAAGGCATCCATCGTTGATACTGTTGGGACGGTTGCTGACAAATATGGGAAGATTGATATTATGGTTAACCTTGCAGCGGCGTCTACGGCAAAAACAGTTGACGAATTTGAACCGGAGGACTTTGAAAAAACGCTGAACGTTAACATCACCGGTTTTTTCACTCTTGCGCGTGAAACGGCGGGATACATGGAGAGCGGGGGCAGTATAATCCTGTATTCTTCCATGTATGGGCGCGTGGCTCCCGATCCTCGCATCTATGAACCGCCGATGAAACCTAACCCGATCGACTATGGTGCCGGGAAGGCGGGGATCGACCAAATGGTGAGGTATCTTGCCGTTCATTGGGCGCCGGAGAACATAAGAGTTAACGGGATATGCCCGGGGCCCTTTCCCAACATCGACAAACCGGCATATAAAAAGGACCCGGGCTTGCAGGCTTTCATCAAACGTTTAGGTGATAAGGTTCCTATGGGCAGAGTCGGGAAAAGGGAAGAAACAGCGGGGGCGGTTGTTTTTTTGGCTTCCGGTGAAGCATCGTTCATAACCGGCCAGGTGCTCGCGATAGACGGGGGCTGGACGGCCTGGTGATGTCCTGCATTTCTCACACCCCGAAGGCTCGGCAGCCAACCATATAATCCCAGGACGGCTACCCAACTTAAGACGAGTATTATTTCTAACGGCATTGTAAATTGAATTTATTGGAGTTATATATGTATACGATTCTGACTACATGCCCGGAACAGGGCAGTAAAAATGTTGGTGACAAGTTAATCGAAATCAGAACGAAGGAGCTTGTAGCCAGGGAGAAGGGAGAAGAGGAGTTTTTGACTATTTTCCGGGAGGATCCGCTTGAACCCCACCTCTCCGAAATAAACAGTTCACGAGCAGTGCTTATGCCGGCGTTTCCGGTGCGCGATACACCGATGTACCCGGGGACCTACAGGTTAACAGAAGATATTTCGGATATAAAGGTTCCGATGATCCCTATAGGCGCTAACTGGAATGTTTATCCCGGGGACATCCGGTGTCGGGAGTATCTGAGATATTCGGAGCAAACTGTTCGGTTTTTACACCGGATTTCGGAAGATGTTGAGAGGTTTTCTTGCCGGGAATACAATATATGCCGGGTGCTTGAAAGACATGGTGTCCACAATGCATATTTTACGGGTGACCCCGCCTGGTTTCACCTTCCCAGTCTCGGCAAACCCCTTGAACGCCCCGATGAGGTAAATAAAGTCGTTTTCAGTCCGCCTTTGAGTCCCTTTTACCTGGATCAGGCAATCTCTATTATCTCGCTTATTGCCGAAATTTTCCCAGATTCCGAAAAATATTGTGCGATGCACCTGGCCGACTCAGACGGAGGCAGCCCGAAAGGCGAAAACAGCGCTGCCATGACACCTGAAGTTGCCGGTAAGAATCGGCGTATCAGGGCGTTTGCGGCGGAAAAAGATTTTGAAGTTCTTGAGATGACCGAAGGCATCCACAAACTTGATTTTTATGAGGAATGTGATCTTCACATAGGATATGAATGCCACGCTCACCTTTTCTTTTTCAGCCGCCGTATCCCGAGCGTTCTGATCGCCGAAGATGCGCGTGGTGTTGGGTTTAACCGGACGCTGGGTTTTGGCGGCTTCACCGGTTTCCGGCGTGCTCAAAGCGAACATAAGGCGGTAGCCAAAACACATACTTCCGGATACTGCACGTCCGTGGAAGAGCTTGTGCTTGCGCCGCCGAAGAATGATATCGCGCAGGAGGTCGGGGAGTTCGTCGTCAATGAATTGAAGAACGGGTTTCTGAGCTATATAGGGCTGGATTCATTTCTGGATACTGTTTATACCGAAAGGATGAAACCGTTTATTTCATCTTTGCCATAGAAAACTTAAGATACGGATATTAAATACCATGCTGCCAAACGAGAGAGTGCAGGCCGTTTATGAAGGGGTGAAACCGGATCAGGTGCCGCTGATGCTCGATCTTTCACATTGGTACAAGAAAAATATAAGCCATGAATTTAACCTGTCCGGTTTTACAGAAGTCGAGCAGGGGCTTGTGGATTTGCATAAACGTATAGGCGCCGTCGCCTACGTGGAAATGGGAAACTTCTATTCAATTGTTCCGGATGATCCGGATATACAGATCAAATCCGCGACCAAAGACGGGGTGTTTCGAACGGAGATCAAAACACCCTGCGGCCGTCTGTATGAGGAACGGGTGTTCAATCCGGCAAGCTTTTCTTACGGTATCCGTAAGCATCTTCTGGATTCACCGGATGAC
The DNA here is from genome assembly GCA_003551785.1 of Candidatus Brocadiaceae bacterium. The sequence continues at coordinate 6,899 of PUNP01000590.1, forward strand.
TTCCCGGTCGTTGAGTCTCTGATGGATTCCTTGTGCTGTGCGCCAAAATGGGAGTTGTATCATTCATGGTGTGAGGCACTGGGGACCCTGGCTTTTCCTTACGTACAGCTACCTTATTCGGGCAGCGGGTACTTGATTTCCAGATATATGGGGGTGGAGAAAACGGTTTATGCGTTGATGGACCAACCGGAGAGGGTGAGAAAAGTTGTGGATCGTATTAACGATTGCAATCTGCGTATTCTGGAGGCGATTATTGACGGGCCGTTTACGACTCTTTTTATAAGCGACAATTATGACAGCAATGTGCAGACGCCGGATTTTTTTGATCGATATGTGAGAGATTATTATAGCGAAGTGGCGCGCCGCCTTCATGCCGCAGGCAAGTACCTTGCCGTTCACGTGGACGGGGAGAGTAGAGGCGTGCTCGGCAAGCTGGCCGAATGCGGCGTTGATTGTTCCGATGCACTGACGCCGGCGCCGATGTTCGCACTGACCCCGGCACAGATGCGGCGGGAAGCCGGGCCGGAGCTTATACTCTCGGGCGGCATTCCCGCAGGTGTTTTTGGGCCCGGCGCTTCCGAGGCGGAGTTTATAGAATGCGTTAAGAACTGGCTGGATACCCGCCATGACTCATACAGGCTTCTGATGGCCGCCGGCGATCAGGTGCCGCCCGAGGCACCTTTTGAGCGTATTGCAATGCTGGAGGAGCTTGTCGGCAAATATGGGAAGTTCTCATAATTATATGAAAAAGAATTATCCTCAAAGTTATTCTTTACCTTTGGATTTCAGGCAAGTCATGATAACCACGGGGACAAGCCCCGTGGAGTCTTTTGTTTTGGTGTTTTGCTTTTCTGGTAGTCAGTCATGCAAGCCACGGGCACAAGGCCCGTGGAGAAACGGCTTTTAATCAGGCAAACCATGTCAACAAGGCCTGCAGGGTTCGGAGCGGAAAAACTGAACGGAGTGATAATACCACCACTAGGCTTGCCCCTGTGGATTTGATGACTGACAACCAGAACCGATTTGACCCCAAAAACAACTCCCCAAGGGGCTTGTCCCCGTGGAAGTAATGACTGGTTATTGCGATTGGTATTTGACAATGCTATAAACTTTTTTATTTTGCGTTTTTTTCTTTAGGACTTACATTTGAGAAAAAGGAGATCACATGATGGAACGTTATATTGCAGTCGATAATGTATGTGCATGGCCGAACCTGACAGTATTGAATAGCGGTGAGATTATTGCGACGATATTCAACCAACCCTGTCACGGGAAATGGGAGGGCGATGTCGAGTGCTGGGCAAG
>PUNP01000938.1 GCA_003551785.1 Candidatus Brocadiaceae bacterium
CGTTCAGCGCGTGAAAGATAATCCGGAGACCGACAGCATCTCCATGGACCCTTCAGACGGCGGAGGGTGGTGTGAGTGCGAGGAATGCAAGGAAATGGGGAGCGTCAGCGACCTTGTAGTGATACTGTCGAACGAAGTGGCGGAAGCGATAAACAATCTCGGTTTCGACGAGGAGAAGTATGTGGGGATTTACGCCTACTCAAGCCACTCTCCCCCGCCCTCCGTCGATGTTCACCGGAACGTAATCGTCAGCCTGGCCACGGCCTTCATCAGAGGTGGATACAGCTTTGAAGAGATGCTTGAAGGATGGGGGGAAAAGGCGGAGCTGCTGGGCATACGTGAATACCACGACGTTAATCTCTGGAGCCGGTGTATGCCGCTTCGCGCCCGTGGGGGAAATGTAGCGTATCTTGTGGACAATATACCCTATTTTTACGAAGAAGGGGCGCGTTTTATGAATTCGGAGGCCTCGGATTCCTGGGGTGCCAATGGCCTGGGATACTACCTGTCAGCCCGTTTTCTCTGGGATGTCGATGAAGTGGATGAGACTGAGGAACTGATTGAGGATTTTGTGCAAAAAGCCTTCGGCGACGCCGCAGAACCTATGCGGGCTTTTTACCGGTTTATCGCACAGGAACACGACCGGGTGGGAACAAATGATGATCTCCTGGCGCGCATGTACGGTTGGCTGGATGAGGCGTATAACCTGACGGACGATCCGGATGTTCTTACGCGTCTGGATGAACTCGTGCTCTATACGCGCTATGTCGAGCTGAAGTTCAAATACAATGATGCCGGGGGTGGTGATGCGCGACGCAGTGCGGCAAAGCGGCTCTCTCGCCATACCTACAGGATGCGTGAAACAATGCTGGTGCATGTGCGCGGGCTTTGGAGCTGGCTGCGCAGGCGGGGAGTTGAACCCGATGACCCCGGTGCGCTGAAGGTTGGGAGCACAAAAGAAACGGACAGCCCGTGGATGAGCGATGAGCCATTCAGCGAGGAGGAGATCGCCGGCTACCTCGAAGAGGGGCTTGCTCATTATGATAAAGACAGAATGGATTTCGAGCCGGCTTCTTACAGCGAGGACCTTGTTCCTGCGGCCGATGCACTTGACTTGCCAGAGGTGAGCAGAGGCGATTTCGGCGCGGGCGGACGGTTCCAACGGTTCCGTGGGCGCCACACGGTGTACACATGGCTCGAAGAGGATGCAAAGAGCCTGAATTTTGAGGTTACAGGAGGGCTAATCGAGTGGTACAGGGACCGCGGTAACGTGCGTTTCGAGCTTTTTTCGCCGAAGGAGGTGTTCGTTGAACCGGTAGCTGTGGATGAAAGTGTGCCACCGGACGGAGAAACCTATGAGATAACGCTTGAATCGCCCTATACGGGACTTCATTGGGTTGAATGGGACGACGGCAGGGACAGTACGCGGGTCAGATGGCCGGACGGTCAGTTCATGACCGTACGTTCCAGTATGGACGATCCGGCTTCGCTGCCAGGTAACTCGCGTGTTTATTTCTATGTGCCCAAAGGAACCGAGATGGTGGGTGGGTTTACTTCGGGCAGTGCCAACGAACGTACAAGGGTGCATGACGGTGATGGTAATGAGGTATTCGTTATGGCCGATGTCGAGGGTGGTGAAGGGTATTTCAATATTCCCGTACCGGAGGGGCAGGATGGAAGCTTGTGGTCTTTCAGGAGGGGACACGGACGACAGATACTTATGACGGTTCCACCTTACCTGGCACGGAGTGAACGTGAGCTGCTGCTGCCGAAAGAGGTGGTGGAGGCGGACGCTGAATAATGTTGAACAAAATGAGATGAATGAAAAAATAGGAGCATACGTGTAACTACTTGATAAAAAAGTGGAATGAACCACTAAGGGGCTTGGCCGAAAAGGTTCAAGATGAGAAGTATAGTAACACAAGATGCCTTTCATAGTATAGCACGCATCCCTGCGTGCGCTCTGGACAGGCAAGATGCCTGTCATACATTACGCCTGCACCTTTTGCACCTTTTCGGCCACGTCCCGAGGCTGCCGTACTTTGCCCCGTTCGGGGCAAGGTCTTTGTTTTCGCCCCAACGGGGTTCACGGAATAGTAACCCTGGAGGTATTATCTCATGATTGCCCGGCTTCTGATTCCCCGGCTTCTCCCAGCGTCTGGGAGATCATGCGCAGAAGGATTTTTTTGGAAAGCGAGCCTTTATATTCATTATTACCGCCGTATACGGGCAAACGGCTCTTAGCACTCTTTTTAAAAGTGTCAAGTGCCTCGACAAGGGAGTTCCTGCATTTTAAAGAGTAGTCACGCAGCGTTTCCTTATCTGCTTTCATAGTAGAATCATCAACCATCTCCATCGCATCTTCAACTTTCCTGGTGAGCAGCGAGAGCTGGAAGCGGTGCTGGCCAAGGAATCTGTCCACGAATTCATTAGCCGGGTTCTCAACCAATTCGGTCGGTGTCGCAAGTTGCTGCAGCTTCCCATCATCCATAAGGGCTATTCTGTCTCCCATCTTCACAGCCTCAAAAATATCATGGGTAACAAAGATAATTGTTTTCTCAATCTGAGTCTCCAGGTCGAGAAACTCTTCCTGCAAGACTTCGCGCGTAATGGGGTCAAGAGCGCCAAAAGGTTCATCCATCAGTATCAGCGGCGGGTCGGCGGCCAGACAGCGCGCGACGCCGATGCGCTGGCGCTGTCCTCCGCTCAACTGGACCGGGAAGCGACCGTAGAAATCCTCGGCGGGCAGCCCCACCATATCGAGCAATTGCTCCACTCGACTGCTGACTCTATTATCATCCCAATTAAGCAGGCGGGGCACGACGGCAATATTCTCCCCGACTGTCATGTGCGGAAACAGACCAATGTGCTGGATGGCGTAGCCGATATTGCGGCGCAGTTCGATGGGGTCCGTATCCATGATGTCTTCATCTTCGATAAGGATTTGCCCATCCGTGGGTTCTATCAGGCGATTGACCATTTTGAGCGTCGTTGTTTTTCCGCAACCGCTGGTTCCCAGTAAGACCATGAGTTCGCCTTCCTGAACCTCCATAGAGAGGTCTTTTACTGCCTCTACGCCGCCTTGATATATTTTACTGACGTTGTTGAATGTGATCATTTTGAATTTGATTTATCAATTTCGAAAACGCCTACTAATCCATGCGAGCATCCTTGCCCGTCCTGCAGATGTGCCACCAGATTACGCAATGCATATCCGAGTTGGGGCTCAATGATATTTTCCCGCGGCAGGCCGGTTTCAATCCAGCCAACATTCTCGATGATAGTCTTTAATCGCAGCATGAGGTCTTTGAGCACCTCCGGATAGGATGCCGGGATTTCCGGAATATCCCCCATATATCGGCGTTTATCCTCATCATATGCCTGCATCAGCTGGTCGGTGAAATTGACTAATCGGTTCCAGCACATCTGAACGTGGTTGAAATAGCTGTTAAGGAAATCGAACCCTTTTTTGGGCATGTAATTAATCATCAACGACTCGAGGTTGGTTCTCACCCCGCTTTCATGCAGCGAATTGACGGCCTTTCGGATAGGTTGGGCGTATTGATTGTAATCCGCTGTATCCATGTGTCTACCGGTAAAAGCGGAACGGTCAAACCACCGCAGTGTTTTTATTTCCACACCGGATCGTTGTGATGCTTCATCGACAAGTTTTTCGGCTTCACCACGCGACATAAGGCGAAGCGTAAGATGCTGAAGCTCGTCTCGCCTGCGCTCCCTCTCCTCTTTTTCGTAAATATAGGATACAACGTAATCCATATTCTTCAGTTCTTCAAGTTCATTAGTCCACAGCGATTGCCATTCATAAGACCATCTTCCGAGCCAATCGCAGGTGACTATGCTGTAATCCGTTGTGTTTTCCGCAATCTCCACCATCATCTGGACAAAAGTTTCATCGTCGTTATGATGCGAACAGGTGCCGAACGAGGTGAAATAAAGGTCAAAATTCTCTTCTGTGTCGAGATCAAGCCCGTTGCAGAAATCCCCGGTATCGAAAGTCATTTTGGGGTTATAGCCATAAATGGCCGCAGCCTGGTCAAGCAGGTCCTGATTGAGGTCAACGCCTTTATAACGTCCTAAAACTTCTGGTGATATCAAATTGATTTCGATTTGATGCAGATTCGGGTCCTGCTGTCTGACCCCTTTAAGCAATTCATAGCCGTCGGCACTGCCGCAGCCCAAATCCAGAATGCGCAGCCGTTCCATACGGTCTTGCTGATGCCGGATCAGTTTTTCCAGGTAAGGGCGCAGGTTGACCCGGGTAATTTCATCTTCCCAATAGCGTCTAACATTATCATATTTGCCGGTCAGACCTGATTTTTTATCATACAAGCCGCTTTGAACGGCCTCAGAATAGGCTCCCATCTGTTCTTCCGTTGAATTTCTTTCTTGTTCCATATTTTTTGCTCCAGATATTACGTTAGGTCCTTCTTAAAAGTACTCACATCGACATTTTTTTGTCGATGTACGAAAAAAAATATCCAAGTGATGAAAATTCCAAATTCAAAATGACAAGTTCCAAATAAATCTCAAATTACAATTTCAAAATTCCAAACCGCAGATTTCGAGCTTTTAGCGCAAAATCGAGCTAATGTCCGCACAATAAGGGCTCAGTATCGTCAAAATGATGCTCATTTGTTTTTGAGAGGTTTCAGAATCCCATAAACGAATAACGAATTTTCCGTCTTGTCCGGGTTATGCAAGTGTTTCATCAAGTATGCCGGGCACATGCTCCTTAAGTTCCAACTTAATAGCATCCGGCAGGGGGTTTCTTGGTTTTTCCAATATTTCATTGTATTTTTCATGTGCGGCAAGCAGCGCACCACCTTCATCATTTTCAAGTGGATAGCAGACGTAAACGTCATCCTTGGTCGGCATAGGAAGGTGGTACATATACGTTCTGTGGCTGGTCTGCATCACTTCGCGTACCATACTCAACACATCTTCACGCCCTTTCTGATCCACTTTCGGTTCGGACAGAGTGTATTTCACCATACCGATGTGCGCATCATCCAGAATCGCCTGTTCCGGACAGAACATGCTTGTTCGGTCGAGGAGCCCGAAAGCGTAATGCACGTATTGGGCGCCGCTTCTGGGCACCGACATGAGAGTCAGCATTTTCTCAGCAGTCGTTTGTATTCCAGGACGATCATTGTCGCCGACATTAGCCGTCGAGTAGGAAGGGACGCCGTAATAACGCGCCATCTGTGCGCAGCTTATATTATAATGGTTGAATTCGGGTGCTCCATACATGTCTTCCAGGGTATCCAAACGGCTCCGCACCGGCACACTTCCATAGAGGACGGGCGTTTCCGGTGAAGTGAGCTGTGTAATAGTGATACCGGCGAGAATTTCGGCATTAATTTGCGCGACCATCCCGAATTCATCGAATGGGGCCGTTGTGCCGGCCATCGGTGAACTCGAAATAACAACGGGCATGCGACGTTTAGCAATCGCCATCAGTTTATCAGCAGTATCTTCTACGACCTGCAAGGGACTTTTGATTACGCATGTAATAAAGGATATGATAGGATTATCTTCCAGTTCTTTTTCACCGCCGGCAATAATTTCAGCCATCTTCATGACGTCATCCAAAGCGTCCAATCTGGTCAGCCCTGCCTGCACGTGCTTGGTAATATTGTTAAGGCTGGCGAGCAGTTTATTTACATCTTTATTGTCCGTGGTGACCGACTCGTCCTGAATATTGACGCAGCGTATAAAAGAATCAAGATTCGGCAGGTTGTCGGCAAGGTGGGCGGCGTTGCGAAGCCGCTCGATGCTCCCGTTACGGCGATTGAAGGTTGGATTGCCGTTACCATCGAATCCGACTTCAAGCCAGATATTTGTTTCCGAACCGCTGACAAACCTGACCCGTGGCTCAGCGGCGTCAAGGATCAAACGGTTGTCCGGATCCCGGGCGCCAAGAACGACTTTTGACGGAGCAGTTTCCACCGCTTTTTCCACTATTTTTGGGTCAAGGCGTACCCGAACCGCATCTTCGGTCTCTTCAATATCGGCTCCGGCATTTTTATATAATTCGGTAACCTTCGGGTTATAGCATAGCAAACCCGGGTCCTGCAGCAATTCCTTCGATGTAGAATCTATCAGGTCAAGTTGTTTATCCGATAACCTTTTATGTGGTTTTTGCACTAACACACCTTCACGTTGTTTCATAATTAAATCTCCAAAAAATGTTAATTTCCGGTTGAGCAAGTATATGTATTCCTATGTCAATTCAAAGACAATACTTTGAATTGAGTAATGCCTTACGACACTGATTCCCAGAACTCAGAATTCACAGACAGGAATGACTGTGTCACATCAATCTCGACAATATACCGATGGATTTAATACGGTGGATTATTCCCCTCAAGCTCAATAACATTACTGGCTATAGCATCGCGTGCAGTAAGAGCATCGAAAATTGCCTTTCCTACATCCCCGGCACTGAGCACACGTTTGGGGTCTAATTCACCTTTATATTCCGCTTTATCAAAGAATTCAGTAGCCACGGTGCCAGGTCTGACTTCTGTCACTCCGACATTCGCCGACTTTTCCTTAATCTCTTCTCTTAATGACTTGGCAAAGGCGCTTACACCGGCTTTGGCCGCATTATATGCCGAACAGTCGGCTGCCGTTTTCGTCGGCCCCCATAAGGACGTAACGAACAGGACGCGACCTGAATTCTGTTTGTAAATAAGGGGTAAAGCGTGATGGCAGACGAGGAAAGTGCCTGTTAGCATAACATCTATCTGTTTATTCCAATCGGTGAGTTTCAGCTGTTCTATGGGTTTGAATACTCCTAAGCCGGCAACACTGACCAGAATGTCGATTTTCTCCCAGGCGTCAACAGTTTTCTCAACAGCGTTTTTTACCTGTGTCTCATCGGTCACATCGGTTTTCAACACAAGCGCTTCACCGCCTTTTTGCCGAATTTGTTCAGCAACACCATTAAGCCTTTCCTCGCGCCTGGCCAAAAGGGCGACGCGAGCTTTTGCTTCACCCAGTCGGACGGCAGTCTCTTTTCCTATGCCGGAACTTGCACCCGTCACTACGGCAACTTTATCACTTAATTCATTCATTGTTATTGTCTCCGATTTCATTAAGTTCATTCTGAGATTCATACTTGTCTGATTTCAGAGAATTTACCTTTCAGGTTTTCCCGCATCTCTTCAGGCAGGCGGGGTGTTACTTCAGCCTCTCGAACGTCGCTGATAATCTTCTTTGCCCGGGCCATTGCCGTGTCGTCATCCCTGTAGTTTTCCCTGGCCTGTCGGTTGGAAAGTTTGGGCGTGAAGAACTCATCGCGCATGTATTTGACGGTATGCGGTTCGGCCAGATAATCTTTTCCCGGCCCCTTTTCGAGCAGCAAATCGACTCCGAGTGTATCATCATCGACTTCAATACCACGCAGTACCCGCTGGCACATGCCGAGAATTTCATTATCGATCACCAGTTTTTCGTAAGATACGGTAAGGTCGAACTCCATAAGTCCGGCAATATCGTGAATATAATTAGCACCCGACATCGCAGTGATCAGGCTGGACATCGCCGATTCATAAGTTGACTGGATATCGACTTCTTTAGCATCGGATGTGCCGGCAGTAGCATAAAGAGGGATTTCAAAATATTGAGCCATCTGCGCTACTGCGGAGTTAAGCATCCCGCGTTCAATCGGTCCGGCCAGGTTGCTCATGGAGCGAAGGTCGCTGATAGAGCCGACACTGCCGCAAATCCCCGGCGCACCTTTATTGACGCTTTGCACCAGCGTTATTCCGGCAAGCGTTTCTGCCGTATGAGTTAAGACGTTGGATGCCATAGTGATGGGCGAAGTCGTTCCGCACATGGGTTCCGTAGGTACAACAACCGGCAGCCCTTTTTCAGCAAAAAAACACGTCATCTCTCCGTAATCTTTATCAATTTTGAAGGGGCTGATGATAAGAGTAATAAAAGAGACAAACGGCTCGTTTTTGAGATTGTCGGCTCCACCCGCGATAGTCTCACACATATCAACAACTTTCTTGCAGCCATCGAGCGAATAAATGCCGCCCATTATGTGCTTTGTCGTGTTGTTAAGTGAATGATAAAACCGATTGACATCGATTTCATCTTTTGCTTCAATTTCATTCGGAAAAACATTAATTGTGAAAACATGTACGTTTTCGA
>PUNP01000709.1 GCA_003551785.1 Candidatus Brocadiaceae bacterium
AAAACGGGAAAATAGCGGCATATCAATGAAGTGACGGTTTCATGGGCTCCATCGCAGAATATATCGATAGCCTGGAAGCAAAGGGACGGTATTCTTTCACCGTTAAGAAGGTCGTGGAAGAGTCGGGAAAATCGGCCAATGAAGTCAGAATGGCCGTCAGGCGTCTGGAGAAAAAAAGACGTGTCGTCAGCCCCTACCGCGGTTTTTATGTCATACTGCCCCCCCAATACCGTGCATCCGGATGTTTGCCAGCTGAATGGTTTATTCCCGATCTCATGGCCCACTTAAATCAACCATATTATGTGGGATTGCTCAGTGCTGCTTATTACCACGGCGCAGCGCATCAGGCTCCCATGGTGTTTCAGGTGGTGGTCCAAAAAGAGCGAAGAAACCTGAATTGCGGTTTGGTACGTGTCGATTTTTCAGACGCAGTGATATGCAGAATACTCCGACCGAAGAACGAAATACCGAAGCCGGTATCATACAGGTTGCCACTTCCGAGGCGACGGCTTTTGAGTTGATTGGGTATTCTCACAAATGTGGTTATTTAAATAATGTGGCGACGGTCCTGGCCGAGCTCGCTGAGTCCATGAAAGAAGAACTTCTGGTACGTGAAGCCCGGCGCAACCCCCTCGCATGGTGTCAACGTCTGGGGTATATGCTCTCTCTGGTCGGCGCGGGAAAAATGGCGGCGTGTCTGGATCCCGTGATTGAAAAAAATAATGTTTTCAGGGTGCCTCTGGCGCCGTGGGAGAAAACCGCGGGAGCACCGAGGGACCGTCGATGGAATATCATTGAGAATGTGAGTGTGGAGGCCGATACTTGATACCCCGTGCATATATCACTGAATGGAGGACAAGTGCCCCCTGGAATCAAGATTCATGGGTCGAACAGGACCTGGTGATAAGCCGGGCGATTGTGGAAATATTCCGCAAGCAGGAAATTGCCGAGAAGCTGGCTTTCCGTGGCGGCACTGCTTTGTATAAATTGTATCTGCAACGTGCGGCCAGATACTCTGAAGACATTGATCTCGTGCAATTAAAGCAGGAGCCGATCGGAGAAACGCTCGATCTTATCAGGATGGGGCTGGATTCATGGCTGGGGACTCCGAAACGGTCGCTCAAGAGTGACAGCGTGAACCTCATATACCGATTCAACCCTGAGGCCAGCCCGGATATATCCATGCGATTGAAGATAGAGATCAATACACGTGAGCATTCCAGCAAATTTGGAATAACTCGCATGCCGTTTTCAGTGGAAAATCGCTGGTTCAGCGATCAGGCGAAAGTGTCCACGTATCAGTTGCAGGAATTGCTTGGAACAAAGCTAAGAGCCTTGTATCAACGCAAAAAGGGACGTGATCTCTTTGACCTGTGGTTTGCCTTAAACAATGAGCAAGTAAATCCGTCTCTCATTGTAGATTGTTTCAACTGGTATATGGCTAATGAAGCAAATCCGATTTCACGGGCGCAATTTGAAGAGAATCTGCACAAAAAGTCAAAAGATCGGGCTTTCCGGCAAGATATTAGCCCTTTACTCCGACCGGATATAGAATGGGATTTCGATGATGCAATTGAAGTAGTGATGAAACAAATTATAAGCCGCCTGGATGGCGAACCATGGAAAGGCCTGGAATAAATAAGGTGGCTGTTATTTATTTTTTTGCCTTAAAAAAAGGGTGTGGTGCAGAATATGGCATAGAAGATTTCAGAATAGCATGCAATAAGATGTGCTACAATTAGATACGGCAATGACAAAGCGGACTTTTAATCCGTAGGTCGAGGGTTCGATCCCCGCCGCCACGATATCCGGCGTATCCACGCCAGAAGACCTGCTGAGCGGCTCGGTCAAAAAGGTGAACTCCCCGGCCGCCGCACGCGGCATCATCACCGGTATGTCGGGAAAAGAGGCCCTGGGCCGCCTTTGAACGAAAGGCTAATCGCAGGGTACAAGCGCGCTCTTGGGGGCAAATGCTTTTTCCGTTCGGGCTTATCCGATACGCAATGATTATTGCTGTACGTATATATGTATTGCCACTTGAAATTTGACACTTTGGAGGCATATGATGACCACATTAACAGTTGAAGCCCATCCACTGGCACAGAAAGCGGAGTTTACTGACGATGATATGATCGTTTCACTTGTCGATGGCAGAAAAATCGCAGTGCCGCTTGTCTGGTTTCCGCACCTGGCCGGCGCTACGGAAAAACAACGGAAAAATTACGAGATTCTGGGCGACAGAGAAGGTATTCACTGGCCGGAAATAGATGAAGATTTGAGTGTAGCCGGCCTTTTGCGGGGAAGCCATTGAGTCACCTCCATGCCGTGACCCAGACATCTCACGGTCCCTTCAGGCAACCGCCTCCACCAAGGACCCGCAACCGTTAAATTAATGTTAAACATACGGAGGAACCGATGGAGGACGCGAAAAAAATACTTCAGAGTCTTGTCGCCGAAGCCATTACTGCCGGAGCTGACCGTATTGAAGTAGAATATGAGAATGGGCATGAAGAGGTTGTGGCCTATAGCGGTCCCGTTGGTCAAATGATAGCCCGACTGCCGAGTTCCAGCACCGAGGCGGAGTCACTTCGTGAAGAGTTGTTTGCCATGGAAGACCGTAATCAGCACATGACGGTCAATGGCCGGGAGTACGAACTGCGCTGCCTCATGTATGAGCTTTTTGGTGAAGCGGCATACCGTCTGGAGTGGAACTGAGCCCCTTCCGGAAGGGAATTTTGATGAAAATGCTGAACGGGAACCCGGCAAAATACTGATAAACCGGTTCGACTGCATCTTTCGGTAAGTCTGGCACTACGGCAATAGGGCTGACGATCTGCTCGTGGTTGCTTTCATGTTGGTGGTTATTCATTTCAATTTTTATCTTTGTTCGGGATAATAGAAAAAGATTGATAGATAGGCACTTACTCAATCGGCCCGATATTCCTTTCTTCCAAAGCCCGCCACAAACCTCTAAGCGATTTTTCTTTATTGGTATAAAAGGCCGATTCCCTTAATCGAAAAAACTCCCACCCACATCGTTCGAGTTGCCTTTGACGTTCCATATCTCTCTCGTGGTGTTCAACACCGTGCCATCTGTCGCCGTCGCATTCAACGGCCAGTCGCGCATTTCCTCCCTCCACAACGAGATCTATGCGTTTGCCGGCGACTTTATACTGTGGTTTGACGGAAAATTTCCGCCGTAACAGTTCCAAAGCAACATCTACCTCAAACCAGCTTTCAAAAGGTGCCGGTGGCCTCACGATGCTTCGGTTGTCACGTAATGCTCTATGCTCAAGATCATGCAGTTCGGCTCTATTTGTGTCTTCTGACGGGGGGGCAATTTCGAGTTTTCAAAAAACTCAAGCAACTGGCGTCTCAGACAAGTATTGCTGAGATCCTCGACGGTGACGGAATGGAATAATATCATCTGATCGCGAGCCCGGCTGGCTGCAACATTAAATCGTCGTTCGTCCGATGCTCGCGCCAGTGGGCCAATTCTTGCATTGGGTGCAGCCACCATTGAAAGTAACATAATGTCGCGTTCGTCGCCCTGGAAACTATACGGATTGCCACAGACCAAACGGCGTTTTTCCATTTCCTCCGCATCCAATCTTTCGAGAAGTTCTTTCTCAATAAGACCCGCTTGTGCTTCGCCCTGAAGAACAACTACTCCCAGGGATTTACCATCGTATCGGCCGTCATTACAGATTGAAACAATTCTTTCCACAACGGCTTCGGCCTCCGGGCGGTTGATAGCCCGGTTGTTGGTCCCTTCCCTATACCCTCCATTTACGAAAACATGTTCTAAAGGAGGCAAGCGATTGGGGCCATATTGTCTCAAGGGGATTAATGGCGTATCGGAGTAACAAAGATCGTTGCTAAAGCGGATGATCTCAGGCATGCAACGAAAATGTTCACGCAAGGTAATCCGTCGTCTTCCATAACGCAGTCTTCCGTGGTCGAAGATACTACTTTCAACGTCAAACGAATCCTTAAAACGAAAATTTTTAAGATGTTTTTCCATAAGTTGATGTACCGCTTCACGACGTAATCCTACTGCTTCCGGACTAATTTGTTTGTCATCTCCGACGATTAAAATTTTCTTCCCCAGATGAAATAGGGGAAGTGCCTCGAAGCCACACTGAGAGGCCTCATCAACGATAATCACATCAAACATCCCCGGCTCTGGATCCACAGTATCCCATATTCGGTGCAGGGGCATAATCCATGCCGGAACCGCCTCGCGACATTCGTTAAGATGTTTCTGCGCCTCCCGTCTGTACCGCGGCGCGTGTTTACCAGTTCCCTTGCTAAGGCGTCGCATAGATAGTTGCCAAGCTTCCATATGCCTGCGATGTGTTTCTTTAAGTCGTGAAAAACAGAATGACCACGCCTGGATCGAAGCGAACTCCGACATCGTGTTGTTTATCTCAGCTTCGACCTGAGTCAAACGTCCGTCAAGAGCAGAAACATCGCCTTTTTGAATATATTCTTCTACCCAGTACCTTGCCTGTGCCCAGCGCCAGGCTTCTTCGATATTTTGGAGCCGTTGATCCCAGTGTGGTTCTTTACAAGTTTGCGCGAGGTCCTCCATTAGTTTCGGAAGCATTTCGCGCAATTCTTCAATTTGCTTATCCATCTTTTGCATACGCCGCCGATCTCTATCCAACTCTTGAATAGTGTTGAATGCCTTTTCAAAACCGTCGATATCACGGGAACGGACAGACTGTAACAAGTGGTTTGAGACCGGGTGTGCATTTTCAGTATTGGCAACGGATGCCACTGTCGCTTCAATTTTTTGGAACTTCTCTTTAGCAGTATGCTTTTGGTGTCTGGCCAGGGCGAGGCGACAGGAGGAGATCAAGCGTTCAACCTGAGAATTGTCGGCCCAAACAGGTTCGGCCGGCAACTTGCACGCTCTTAAAGCGTCGCGGCATTCCTCGATATGCTTTTCCAGCGATAAAACCTCATTAAGGGCCTCGCATAGTGACTGGAGCGCTGTAAGCTGTAGAGAATATGGCCCTTGCGTCTTTTCGACTCGTCCTTTCCATAATCTCCATGTCTTTTCACACGCAATGCGAACATCCAGTGTTTTGATTAGATCTGAAAAATCTTCAATTGTTGAACAACAATGTCCGTTTATGAAGATATCTTTTATAACGTATAGGCGTTCTTTTACTATTTTAGAGCGAAACGGGCCCCATCCCAGAGTCTTCCCGTTTGACAAATGTTCCATCAGCTTAACAGCATCTTCTCGCAAATTCCTGTTGTTGATACTATCGGGATATTCCAAAACAGTTTCGTCGGCTACACCAATTTGTGATTTCTCAATATTTATGGCGTGTTCAGTAACCCGGAAGAGTTCATGCCATAGTGATGAGTTCCCCCCCAGAATATCCCTCAAAGCATCCTGCATCCACGTATAGGGAGAGGCTCTGAGCCGCTTATGTGTGTTGTGAAACTCAAGAATCACTTCGTGCGCACATTCAATATCAGGTGAATCGGATTTCGAAAATAACTGCCCTGCAACTTGTTCATCTGCGCCAGACTTTGATCTTTTCTCCTGTTTGCCGGCGTTTTCTTCATTTTGGATAAATTCACTAAATTCTTGTGGCTTCGGAAGGGGGGCAGGCCATGTAAGGTTCAATTCATTGCGTTTTTCAGGTGAGAATCGGCGAAGATTTTCAAGAACCGACGATAGGTCATGCGTCAGATCATTTAATGAGATACGGGGGGATTGATCCGGGCTTATTTTATCGACAAACCATCCGCAAATCTTCCTGTTTTCATTAACAGCTTTTGCTATCCGGGCTGCTGTACCACGATAGGCACCGTCGGCAATGGAATGAGAGTGTGTTTCTGATTCCCGGATAGCGACAAGCCGACGTTTCACTTTGGCTTGTTCTTCGCGTAGATTTCGTAATTTTTGTGTAAGTTCTGTTCGTTTTTTGTCCTGCAAGCCACGAAATAAATCCCATTCATCATTTTTGCGTAGAATACCGCCAACGCTAGCTTCCAGAGATTTTCGCTCTTCCTGCCCTCTCCCCAGTAAACTGATGCATAAGGGTTTAATTTCTTCTGGTAAAAGGCCATTTTCCCCCTTTTCTTTACTGTTATTCCTAGACTTGTCCCCCACATCATTGTCGAGTTGGCCAACCAGTACCTGCAGGGCTCTCGGAGTCTTTGCAGTAACAAGTATCCGATTTCCTGTTGCCAGTAAATGGCAGATTAGATTGGCTATAGTATGTGATTTCCCGGTTCCCGGCGGTCCTTGCACAAGAACACCCTCCCCCGTGCGAATGTTGTCAACAATGCGGCGTTGTTCTTCGTTTGAGGTTTTTGGAAAGAAGATTTCTCCACTGAATTCCTTTTGAGATTCTTCCGTGCTGTCTGAAAGTTGGCTATCATTTTCCGAGCCGCTCTCGATAAGGTCCAAAAGTCCTTCAGTTAACTCCCCGCCATCTTTAATCCTTTCCTGTATCTTTTTAAGAATATCTGTCAATCCTTTTGACGAAAGCTTACGAAGTATCAAAGCGGGAGCATATTCGACAACGGGTTTTTCGGATATTGGAGAGACTTCGGCACTCAAAGTGTCCTGATATTCAGCATTTGGGCTAATTGAATGTGCCAAAGATTGCAGTACCACCCCTACGCATTCTCGCTCCCAGGGATCATCGCCAGCTTCTTTCAGCGACTGCTTAGCCGTTTCCTCAGCCCGAATTGGCTGTTCTTCAATGTCCAGCATATCCAGTTCGGTTCTAATGTTAGGGCCGTCGGTATTTGGCCGGACAGTAAATTTCCCCAGATGCGCATCAAAGTCGAGAATAGCATCGGCGACAACTAAGTGGCGCCGTACACGTTGTCCATTTGGCGTCTGCCAGGTAAGCAGTCCCAAACCCAATACGAGTTCATACTCTTCACCAAGACGAATCTGTTCCTGGCGAATAGAAAAAAGCTTTGCATAAACCCTGTGTATATGTTCCCATGAGGTGTGTTGTTCAGTCCAAGGAAGCCACTTGTCTTCCAGGTAATAATTCCACGCCTTTTGAACTTCTGGGTGTTCATCAAGTGTTGTGGTACGGGTGATAGTATCCGAGTGAGTGTATTCTTCGTTCCGTTCGGGGGATGGAACTTCCTGTTGTGTTTCCGGGAGCAGTTCAGGAAGGTTGTTTTTGTCACGCAGAGCGGAAGGGTCAATCCAATCCTTGCATTGCGGAGGGACGGAAGGCAATTCAGGTTCGGATTGGTTTTGCAGCTCCAGCCATTCACTTTCCTTGTATTCTTCTTCTGGACCCCATGCCCGTGTAAAGCATCCATGCTCGTGGGGAATATCCGATAACCACAAAACTTTCTGATAATCCTCTATATTGCGGACAATCTTTGTCCGCAAAGAAGCAAGCTGTAACAGATAATCGAAGAGCTGAACCGCTTTATCAGTCTCATAACTATGTTTTTTTTCGTTCATAAATTTTCTTATGCACAACATGTAACTCGAAAATGATTGACATCTTTTGCTCAACTTTTCATCTGTAACTGGTTATCATTTTAATGAGAATTATGCATTACATCAAGTTAGAAGGCTAAAATTGCCCATATCATGGTTTCAGCCTACAGGACAATCAATTTCCTTTTGTATTTGCATGAGGACGTTGGCAAAAAAAAGTAAACATCACGGAAAATTTCATGTAAGAGAATGAAAATATTCATCACGAATCAGAAAATGTCACGCTGGAAGTCAGTGCTCATTTTTTGCCCTCATCCACTTTTATGACTATAATATATCATCAAAGTTCGCGAGGTTTGCACTGAATTTGGCCGATGGAGGTTAAAAAATGGAAACGGCCGGCGGGAATAAAACTTTTCTTCAGGGAGCAGCAAATGATGACAGAACATGATGATCGCGTTACTGTTGTGGTTCGCAACGGAAAGAGTTGGCATGTGGGGCGGTCGGTAGGGAATGAGGCGGCTCTGACGTTGATTGGCGTTGTCTCGGAAGATCCGGCGAGCTGGGAGGATATGGCGCTCTGCTGGGCGCGGTACCGAACACCGCCGGTCGCTGAGTTCCTGGACGGACTGCCCATGAAAATCATGAGCGAAAAATCTGCCCGCGATGCCATCGATGCCACCGATGCCTGGTTTTTTGT
>PUNP01000609.1 GCA_003551785.1 Candidatus Brocadiaceae bacterium
CCCCACGGGCCTTGTGCCCGTGGCTTGCATGACTGACTATCAGGTAAACACAACGCCAACAACAGGGAGACTCCACGGGGCTTGTCCCCGTGGTTATCATGATTAGCCTAAAAATACAATGAAGATACTAAAACTAAAACTATATCAGGACTTACGCAACTAAGCACTAGGAACACATAAGGGGGATTCTTCGAAACTCGACAATTCACCACATATTTGAATTTCAGGGGCGTTTTAAGTATATTGATAAGCATGGCGATACTGTAAATATTCTCTGAGGGTAAGTGGGTATTTGCGCTTACACGCTTGTTTTATTCAGTGGAGTTCCGAGAGGAGGATTTTATTTTGGACAGAAAGAAGCTTAAAGAGCGTTTTTTTGAGGCGATGGAAAAGGGGGGAAGCGATGCTTATTGGGTCGTTAAACCACAGAACGTGCGGTATTTGACCGGGTTCCATGGGGAAGACAGCACTGTGGCTGCACTGGGTGGAAAATACTATCTGCTTACCGACCGGCGCTATGCCGAAGAGGCCGAGAAAAAAGCTTACGTTGATGATATCATACTGCGCGACGGCTCTATGGCTGAAACGGCGGGTGCGGTTGTGAAAAAAAATGGGGCCGAAAAGCCTGTCATCTCCGCTGCTAATGTCAGTTGTGATGAATATAAAATGTTCTCCGATGCCGCCGGGGGTGTCCGCGTAGCTATGCGAAAACATGGAATCGCGGAATATTTTCGGCGGTGTAAAAATCCGGATGAGATTGAACTCATAAAACGATGTATACGTATATCCGAGCGGAGCTTGCAAAAGCTGGTGAACGGTATATCGACAGGGGAGTCGGAAAAAATGATGGCTGCCGAGTTGGAGTATATTATGCGCGGAGAGGGGGCTGAGAGGGCGGCTTTCGATACTATCTGTGCTGTTGGTGACCATGCGGCTATGCCCCATGCCAGAACTTCAGAGCGCCATCTCTCCGAACACGAAACCTTGCTTGTTGATTGGGGTTGTACGTTAGATGGTTACAATTCCGACTTGACAAGAATGTTATATCATACTACAATGCAGGAAAATGTGAGGAAGCTTTGTGATATCCTTTTGCAAGCACAGGATGCCGCTTTGGGGGTAATAAAACCCGGAGCCAGGCTGTGTGAGATAGATTCCGCCGCAAGGGATGTAATTAATGCTGCCGGATACGGCGATTATTTCAGTCATGGTTTGGGGCACGGAGTAGGACTTGAAGTGCATGAGTATCCGTCTGTTTCACCCCGGTGTCAGGACCAATTGAAACCTGGTATGGTGTTTACCGTTGAGCCGGGTATTTACATCAAAGCCCAAATAGGGGTTAGAATAGAGGAAATTGTTTGCGTTACTGATACCGGTTGTGTTAAGCTAAGCAGTTTGAAGCGCGTTCCAATGGGGATAAATACAATTTAATTTAATAATTAACGGGGATATAAATAATGGAAGATATAGAGAAGATTCGTCAGCTTGTCACTCTGGTGAGCGATAATAAGCTGTCAGAGTTAGAGCTTGAAGAGCCGGATTTCCGGATAAAAATCAAGAATCAGGGTAATGTTCAATACCTGCCTGCGCCGCCAGGCGGGAATTACCAGCAATTGGATGTCGCATCCCAGGGCCATCACCAGCAGCTTGCCGCCGGTGGTGAGCATCAGGACCCCGAGCCGGAGGACGATGGGTTGATCGAAATTGTTTCGCCTATGGTTGGGACGCTTTACAGAGCGCCGAGCGAGGGTGCTGAACCCTACATTACCGTTGGGGATACTGTCGAGACTGATACCGTGGTGTGTATCGTTGAGGCCATGAAAGTGATGAATGAGGTAAAGGCGGAGGTCTGCGGCGTTGTTGAAGAAATTTTGGTTCAAAATGCGGAACCGGTCGAATTCAACCAGGTTCTTTTTTTAGTCAGGCCCTCCGATGAGGCGGTAGAGTGATTGCGGCTTTTTCATATCATGCCGTAAAAGTTCATATATCATACCCTTCCAATTATTTATAAATACGATAATTTTTTTTTGCCGGGGCTATAAATATGTTTTCAAGGATTTTAGTTGCTAATAGGGGGGAGATTGCCCTCAGGATAATTCGCGCGTGCACTGAAATGGGGATAGAGACTGTAGCTATCTATTCCGATGCCGACCGTGGTGCAAGGTATCTCGAACTTGCCGATGATGCCGTTTGTATAGGACCCGCTGCGGCCGGTGAGAGTTATCTCAACATCCCGCGTATCATTGCCACTGCCGAAATCACAAATGTCGATGCCATTCATCCGGGATATGGTTTTTTATCCGAAGCTGACGAGTTTGCGGAGATTTGTGAGGAGAGCAACATCATTTTTATTGGGCCGACCTCATCCGTGATGAAAAAGATGGGGAGCAAGGTAGAGGCCAGGCGTATCGCAGCGGAGCGAAAAGTGCCCGTTCTGCCAGGCAGTGACGGGCCGATAGAGGACGATGATAATGCAGTTGAAATTGCCAATCAGGTCGGCTACCCCGTGATGGTCAAAGCTTCCGCCGGCGGCGGGGGGCGCGGGATGCGAATCGCCCATAATGAAATAAGCTTGCGCAATATGATCGCATTGGCCCGGTCCGAAGCCGGTGCAGCGTTCAAAGACTCATCCGTATATATAGAGAAAGTGCTCCAAAACGCCCGCCATATTGAAGTACAGATACTCGGGGATAGTAAAGGTAATGTCATACACCTTGGTGAGCGGGACTGTTCGATCCAGCGTCGGTATCAAAAACTCATCGAGGAGACACCGTCGCCGGGAATTAACGACAGTGTTCGTTCCGATGTTGCTAAAGCGGCTGTGAACCTGGCCAAGTCCGTCAACTATACTGGAGCCGGGACTGTAGAGTTTTTGGTCGACAAGGACGGCAATTTTTTCTTTATGGAGATGAACACCAGGTTACAGGTGGAACATCCCATAACCGAGATTGTCAGTGGTGTGGATATTGTCAAGGAGCAGATAAAGGTTGCATCCGGTGAGAAGATTAATCTGAATCAGAAGAAGATAGAATTCCGCGGCGCTGCTATTGAATGCCGTATAAATGCTGAAGACCCTGCAAATAAATTCCAGACCAGTCCTGGTCGAATCAACCAATTCATACCGCCCGGCGGCCCCGGCATCCGGCTGGACACACATGTTTATTCCGGTTATACCGTCTCGCCGTATTATGATTCGATGGTTGCCAAACTCATTTGTTATGGTCCGACCCGTCGTGATGCTATCGGCGTATTGCGCCGTGCCCTGGATGAGTTTCATATCGATGGAATCCAGACGACCGTCGGTTTTTTCCGTGAACTGATCGAGCATCGGGGTTATGCTACCGGCGATTATAACACGCATTTTGTAGAAGAATATCTAGGCGGATAAAAACGCGGCATTTAGGAGCGCAGTAGATCGTTGCGTATTGGCTATTGTGC
Organism: Candidatus Brocadiaceae bacterium; assembly: GCA_003551785.1. The sequence goes on from PUNP01000609.1 coordinate 3,439, forward strand.
GAGTTGTGAAATTGATGATGCTAAAGACAGGGATATGCTCTCACAGACAGAAATGCCTGTGTCACTTTGCATCAAAAAAAACGCAGGCAATGGGAGTAAATTCCCCAATTGCCTGCGTTTAAGACGATACGACAAAAAATGGTAGCGGGGGCGGGATTTGAACCCGCGACCTACAGGTTATGAGCCTGTCGAGCTGCCAGACTGCTCCACCCCGCGATCATGTTGACTTGCAAGTTTACTAACTAAGCTGCAAGGAAATAATTTAAAAATTCAACTTTTTTATGTATTTGTGATATTTAAGAATCACTTGATATTCTGGCTCCCCGGGTAGGACTCGAACCTACAACCAAGCGGTTAACAGCCGCCTACTCTACCATTGAGCTACCGGGGAAGTTCCTTAGTGCGGATATGGTGCGGATGGGGAGATTCGAACTCCCATGGGGTTTGATCCCCACTAGGCCCTCAACCTAGCGCGTCTGCCTGTTCCGCCACATCCGCAACGAGTTTATTTGTCACAGAACACACACAATTATAACATATTTTTTGTTTTTGTCAAATAATACACTGTTTTGCCCTGCTCGATAAATCCTCTAAGGTGTTGATATGTAGTGTGATAAAGTTAAGGTCTGAAATTGGGATTGATTTGCAGTCTATATATAACCTTTGAATTTAATTGTAAAATGGATAGAACAAAACTTAGGTTTTCTGCGTTGAATGAACGGAAAAATCGTGTAAATGTTGAAAGTGATCTTATTTTTCCGGAGAATGAACCACGTGAGGTTAACGGGCGGGTTGGAGCCGTTATTGACAAATGTGCTGAGCGTATTCAGCAGGCACTGCCGGAAAACCGTCCTGTAATTATGGCTTTCGGTGCTCATTCGATTAAGAATGGTTTGGGGCCTGTCCTCATTCGTTTGATGAATGAGGGGTTTGTGACACACCTGGCGACCAACGGTGCGGGAGTCATCCACGATTGGGAACTTGCCTGGCTGGGGGAGACAAGTGAATATGTCGAAGCTAATTTGAAACAAGGGCGTTTCGGGGGGTGGGAGGAGACAGGTTATTATATAAACCTGGCAATCATCACCGGTGTGTATGAGCGGATGGGGTACGGTGAGAGCGTAGGAGCCATGATCAACAGAGGTTATGTTGATATTCCCTCCGCTCAACAGCTCAGGGATCACCTGGCTGAGACCTCGGCGAGAACTCCTGTTTCTTCAAATCTCGGTGCTGCAGCAGATTTACTTCATGCAATTGATGCGGGGTTGATCACCGAAGGAAGGGTGGAAGTGGATCATAAATTCCGGGAACACAGTCCCCAGGCCGCCGCCTGGCGGCTCGGAGTGCCGTTCACTGCGCATCCCATGTTCGGGCATGATATAATCTACCTGCATCCGTTGAATCAAGGTAGCGCCATAGGGCGAGCGGCTCAGACGGATTTTTTACGTTTTGCCGACAGTGTAAGTGAAATTGAGAACGGAGTCTATCTCTCAATAGGTTCAGCTGTGATGTCACCGATGATATTTGAAAAATCGATGTCTATGGCCCAAAATCTTGCTTTGCAAAAAGGGGCACGGATTGAAAACCACTTTATCACCGTCGTTGATTTGCAGGAGTCGTCCTGGGACTGGAGCACCGGAGAACCGCCCGAAGACCACCCGGACTATTATCTGCGATATTGCAAGACCTTCAGCCGGATGGGGGGGGAAATGCACTATGCATGTGCGGATAATCGCGATTTCCTTCTGCATCTGTACAGACGCTTAACTCTCACATAGGCACCATGGGCAGAAACCAGCGCCCTTGCCCCGGACGGGGCAAAGTACGGTAGCCTCGGGTTTTAACCCAAGGTGATGATTCACACGTATTTTTGCGCCCTGAAAGGGCGCGGTAGATCGTTGCGTATTGGCTATTGTAAGTCCCTTACAGCAGCCCGGCCGAAAAGGCAAAAAAAGGTTCGTAGTGAGCCCTTTCAAGGGCTCCGAAATCGGGAAATTGTAACGCACTCCCCTGGACGCTTGAAAGCGTCCACTACGAGCCGGGTTTTCGGCCAGGATGAAAGTGGTTTATTCCACTAACGCAGGAAAAAGTTGATGGCGATGCCGATGATATTGAGCGGCACCGTGAGCGGCGCCAGCAGCCACCACAATATTACGAGGTAGCGCAGTTCAAGGCGGAAACATGCGGCTATGTAATCTATCAGGAAAAGAAGGAGCGCTACTGCCGGGATGACGATGCAGAATGTTATTAATGTTATGGCCAGGTAGGGACTGAGCGGTTCCCAGATGAGCCAGGCGGCAGTCGGCGCTGTCAAAGCATAGCCGAATCCTGTGGTGAAAAGAAGCAACTTTTTTTGTCGTGCATAAGACACGCACATCAGCATACATAAGCAAATAGATAATAAGAATATATAGCTTTTCAATTCCATTTCTTTTTTTCTAAGTTGAAATAAGTTAAGAAGGTTATTATAATTGTTATGTTAATTCTACACTTATAAAACGGGAAAAATCAAATGGCAAAATTTGGATTTCATAAATCGGCAGCATATTTGGCATTGCTCACGGATTTTGGTGAGAGTGACAGTTACGTCGGGGCGATAAAAGGCGTCATTCATTCGATATGCAGCGACGCAAAGGTTATTGACATAACACATCATATTGAGCCTCAAGATGTTACAGCAGCGTCTTTTTGTTTGAAAGCAGCGTATAAATACTTTCCCGCCGGTACTGTTTTTGTCTGTGTTGTTGACCCCGGTGTAGGCACCGAGCGGGATATTATTTGCATGAAATCGGACGGGTATGTTTTTTTAGCCCCTGATAACGGTCTTTTGAGCGTGCTCGGGAACGAGGCAAAGGTGGAAGTCATCAGAACGGTTGAAAACCAGGAATTATGGCTTAAAAGTGTCAGCAAGACATTTCATGGGCGCGATATATTTGCGCCGGTAGCTGCTCATATAGCTAATGGCCATGACATTTCATCAATCGGCCCGGTTCGTTCACAGATACAGGAGCTTTCCCTGCCGCATCCTATCAAGACAACCTCTGGTGTGCTCAAAGGCGAAGTCATCTACGTTGACGAGTTTGGCAATCTGATTACTAACATCGGAGAGGCGACTCTGCAGACAAATATGCCAGGGGAACTGTCCAGAATTCGGATATCCGTCAGTGATAAAATCGAAATTAAGGGTATCGCCAAGAGCTATGGTTCGGTAGCCGAAGGCGAATTAGTGGCTTTAGTGGGCAGCAGCGGTTATTTGGAAATCGCCCAAAACGGCGCTTCCGCTTGCAATACCCTCGGATATGGACGCTCGACCGAGGTAGTGGTTAAGACTGATTAACATGTATTTCATATCCTTAACATTTCAAAAATTAATGTCGGTATATTTCTTAATGAAGTCAATGAGATAGTCTTTGACAACGACGAGTCCGAATTAGGGTTGAGGCTGGGGCTGATCCATGGTAATGAATATCATTGGTGGGAATGGGTCAGGCTGGAGAAGCTATGGTCGGGGCCCCTTTGCCGTGCCTTTCGTGCGGGAGGATTTATTCCGGTTGAACTGTTTGATGATGATTACCTGGACGGCTACAAAGGGCTGAAAGAATCACCCAGCGCTCATATGCATAACTGGCTGTTCGGTGAGCTTTTTGTTCTGGTCTTTGCCAACGGGGTTATACAGTTACAGTACCGAAAAAAACACGCGTTTCAATGAGGAATGACGATGATGTTAAATCAGTTCATACAGTTTACACAATCGGTTGCTCCGGATGGGGTGTTGAACCCCTACCTGGAATCTAATGCACGGGAGTTTTGTTCTTCGGGTGCCGCCCTGCCTGATAAATGGAAAGTTAATATTGACTTTTGGGCCACAGTGGCCGGTCTGGACGAGCAATGTAAAAAAGAGTTGTTAGAGATGGCTGAATATGTGGAATCAGATTCTAATTTATCTTTCCTGTGGTTCCACTGTTCCCGGCTTGTTTATGGTAATAATTTGCTCTACCCGAAGGGGAGTATCCTCCGATGGCCGGCGTTCGATAGATTATTTAATGGACAGGGGCGTCTTTTTTTGTTACTGATCGCCCTTTCGGCTGTACCGCAGATCAGAAAAATCCACCATTCAATGGGAATTCCTGACGAAATCACCACGCATACCTGCCGGGATATCGCAAGCAGAAATGAAATAACCCGTGAATTTGGGGATAACTCAAACGGCATTTCTACAACATGCGTTGCGTGGCTGCGTATGCATGCATCTGGCGAACTGTTTCAGCTTGGACGTCTGCAGTTCCATCCGCGTATCGTTTCTCATCCGATACGTGTTTATCGCCATAAAACCAATGGTGAAGTCATTATCGTTCCGGAGGGCGGATATCGTTTCACCAAAGAAGGGTATTTTGATGGCGCAGGTCATACACTTGATGAGAATGGTTGGTTTTCCGTATTGGACATCAGGGGTAATTCTCTACGGGTCACTCCGTTTTCGAAAAACGGACTCGCGCGTAAACAGCCGATCACTCTGTGCCTTGATGAATGGAGTTTAGCCGCCGATGCGTCGTCTACCGTAATGAATACCCATATACCGAGAGGCGGGAAGCTGAGTGTACCCGAATGGTATGATTCTGTCCGTCGCGGGTTTGAATTTTTCAGAACATATAGGCCG
>PUNP01000409.1 GCA_003551785.1 Candidatus Brocadiaceae bacterium
AAGGTGCAGGCGGAATGTATGACAGGCATCTTGCCTGTCCAGGGCGCACGCAGGGATGCGTGCTATACTATGAAAGGCATCTTGTGTTACTATATTTCTCATTTTGCACCTTTTCGGCCACTCCCCTATCTGGGAAACACAGGACCGGATAATACGGTCAAGGCGTTCACTTAGGAGTAGGCGATTATAAGCGTAAATGGGGTTGTATTGCAAAGTAAAAGCCGGTAATCGAAATAAAATAGATATGCGGCAGATACACCACTGACAACGTGTACAATGTACAGGTTATCTTTCTGTATGCTGTGATAGTGCCCCTGTTAATGTCAGTGCGTTTTATTATGCCCTAACAAACTGTCAATTCGTGTTTTTGGCTCTTGAAGATCTATCCAGTTGGAGTTTCTGTGGTCTTCTATATCATGCCCCACTTCGAAAAGAACGCGAGTTCTTTCTTCATCCAGTTCGATATAGGCCAGAGCCTGGTTTAAATTGATTGTAATATCACGCTTAACTCTGCGTCCTTGATTATCAACAGCCATATGTTTTCCCTTAATCCACATAGAAGCCTCCTGAAAGTAGTGTGATAAATACGGTCAATTATAGATATTATGGACAATTAAACCCTCTTTGTCAACATCTAATCCCTTAAATTTTCGATTGAAAGAAAGATTGTTTTTGCAAAAGACCGGGAACTATGGTAAAATTTAGCATCGTATATTCAGTAAATTGCCTTTTGGAATACAAGTAATGCAGTGCTTTACGGTTTATCAGGTAGGTTTTTGTTGTAAGTTTCAGTTAATATTGTTGATTATGGAAGGTTGAGATGCAAGAGAATACGAAAAAAGAAATTGTTGAGCAGTATCAGTTGAGCCCGGAAGATACAGGTTCTTCCGAAGTGCAAATAGCGTTGTTAACAAAGCGCATTCAGGATTTGACAGCACATTTGCGTGAGCATAAAAAAGATTTTGCATCCAGGCGCGGCCTTTTGAAAATGGTAGGCAGGCGCACATCTCTGCTCAGATATGTAAGAGCTAAAGATGAAGGCCGCTATCAGAAGATCGTTTCCGAGCTTGGTTTGAGAAGATAGTCAGTCTCCAGTCGATTGATATGGTATGTATCGCTTACCTTGCTCATAGCAGCAGGAAATGGATAAATTCATATTTCATTCGGCGTTAATCGTGTTCCAATTTGTGTTGTAAGTTGTTTTTTTTGTTGTGGTATTCAATCCCCGTATCTCGTTAGGGATTGGGACTCTTTAGGAGGAAAATATGGCGTTTTTGAAGATGAAAAAGAAGATAGCAGGCAGGGAACTGGTGCTTGAGACCGGCAAGCTTGCCAAGCAGGCACATGGTTCAGTTATAGTATCGTATGGTGAAAGTGTAGTTTTATCGACGGTTGTAGCGGAGGCTTCTGATGATTTGCCTGATTTTTTCCCGCTTACTGTGGATTATCGTGAGAATCAATATGCGGCCGGCCAGTTTCCCGGCGGTATATTCAAACGTGAGGGGCGTCCCACTCATAAGGAAATTCTTACTATGCGGTTGATTGACAGACCCATCAGACCGCTTTTCCCAAAAGACTTCAGGCAGGAAGTTCTTGTAAGCAGTCATGTTATGAGTGCGGATAAGGAAAATGATCCTGATATTCTCGGTCTGATAGGCGCATCTGCCGCGCTCAGTATCAGCGATGTGCCCTGGAACGGTCCTTTAAGCGGCAGCCGAATTGGGATAGTGGATGAAGAGTTTATTGTCAATCCTACTACCGCCCAGCGTGCTGAAAGCTCAATGGATATAGTCGTTGCAGGAACCGCCGACGCTGTCGTTATGGTCGAAGGTAATGCACGTATAATTCCGGAAGATGACGTCCTTGTCGCATTGAAGATTGCACAGGATAATAATGCGGAAGTCAATGACTTTATCTCTGAATTTGCTCAACAGGCTGGTAAGCCCAAGCGTTCATATGTTCCTCTGCCTTCTATCGATGATATTACATCCAAAGTCGAAGCGGAGTTCGGCGATGCTCTGAGCACTGCAAGCAGAACCGTAAAAAAGCAGGAAAGGAGTGCTAAAATCAAGGAAGTACGGAAAGATGCTATTGAGAAATTTTGCGACCCGGACTGCGAAGATGCTATTGACAGCAAGTTTGTCAAGCAGGCATTTGAAGAGCTTGAAGCGAAGACTTTGAGATCGCAAATAGTATCAGAAAATAAACGATATGATGGACGAAAGCCTGAAGATATTCGTGAAATTAACTGCGAAGTGGGTGTATTCCCCCGCACGCACGGTACAGGGTTATTTACACGTGGTGAAACTCAGGTACTCACCTCAACGACGCTTGGTACTGTTGATGATGAGCAGCGGGTGCTTGATCCTATTGTTGCGGAAGACCCGAAAAAATTTATGCTCCATTATAACTTCCCCGGATGGTGCGTAGGCGAAGTCTGGTTCCCAAGGGGGCCTAAACGTCGTGAAATAGGGCATGGAGAACTGGCTGAGCGATCCTTGGAACCCGTTTTGCCGGACCGTGATAATTTCCCCTATACTATACGTCTTGTCTCGGAAGTGCTCGAATCAAATGGCTCATCTTCGATGGCTTCCGTATGCAGCGGAACTCTAAGTCTTATGGATGCCGGCGTAGCTATTTCCGACCCTGTTGCCGGAATAGCTATGGGGGTAGTATGTGAAGGTGATAAGGAAGTTATTCTGACTGATATCGCCGGTGCTGAAGACCATTGCGGTGATATGGATTTCAAAGTTGCTGGAACTCAGCATGGTATAACCGCTTTACAACTCGATATTAAAACCACGGGGGTTACTCAGGAATTGCTCTCCGCCGTGCTTGAAAGAGCAAAGGAAGCCAGATTGTCGATTCTGAAGACGATGCTGAACACTCTTAGAGCGCCGCGTGAGTCTATTTCCAGCCTGGCTCCCCATATATGTCAGGTTATGATTGACCCTGAAAAAATCGGTATGCTGATCGGTCCCGGCGGCAAAACTATTCGTCGCCTGGAAGAAGAGTATGGCGCAAATATCGAAGTCGAGGACAGCGGTGCCGTTACACTTTCATGTGAAGCTAATAGCGAAGATGCCGATGTGGAAGGATTGGCCGAATATATCAAAAATATGTCCGGTGGCGGTGTCGAGGTCGGGAAAATCTACGAAGGTCGGGTTACCGACCTGAAAGATTTCGGGCCGATAGTAGAACTTTTCCCGGGCACCGACGGGCTTTGCCATATCAGCGAACTGGCTGAGGGTTACGTAAAAGATGTGAAAGATGTGTGTAAAGTCGGCGATACCCTAAAGGTCAAAGTGCTTGCTGTGGAAGGCAATCGAATTAAGTTGAGCCGAAAAGCCGCACTTGCTGAAGAAAATGATGTTGAAAATGCAAATGCCGAAGAGTGATCCTGCTTTTCATATCGTTTATTTAAAGGGGTTAGCCTCATGGCAACCCCTTTAATTTTGCTTTTGCTACTATTAATTTATAGAATTCATGGCTTCGCATGAACATGTAAATGTGTTGATTGCAGAGACCGATTCGGAAGTTGCTGAATCTTTTGCAGGAACATTGACTTCCTCCGGTCATGCATGCACCGTCGAGGCGGATTTTGCCGAGGCGCTCAATAAGTCCCGCTCGGGCGGTTTTGATGTCATGGTGATCGACCTGGATTTTGGAGGAAATGAGCGGGGATTGGAGTTGCTCAATGTCGCCCGTAGCGCTTTGCCCCAAGTTCAGGTCATATTGATTTCTGACAGAGACACTTCATCAATGGTCGTCGCTGCTATGGATGCGGGAGCGGCCGGCTTTCTGCGCCGTCCGGTTAACCATACGGAATTGTTGAGCCACGTTAACAGAGCTGCTGAATTTGTCAGTTTACAGAGAGATAAACTTTTTTTACAGCATGAACTGGCCAAAAGCTATGAAATCGAAAATATTGTCGGTAACAGTGTGCCGATGCGCAGAGTCTTTCAGCGCATACAACAAGCGGCAGCTACGGATGCTACTGTTTTGATACTTGGCGAGACCGGCACCGGTAAGGAACTTGTGGCTCGGGCTATCCACTTCAACGGGACACGAAAAAACAACCGTTTTGTCCCACTGAATTGCGCCGGACTGGTAGAAACAATTTTGGAAAGTGAACTGTTCGGGCATGAAAAAGGTGCATTTACAGGGGCTAACAGCGCGCGGGTAGGGATGTTTGAACATGCGAATAACGGGACATTGTTTCTTGACGAGATTGGTGATATGCCTCTTTCCAGCCAGGTAAAATTGCTGAGGGTGCTGGAGGAAAATGAAATTGTCAGGGTCGGAAGCAATGAACCCGTCAAAATCGATGTTCGTGTTATCGCTGCAACTCATCAGGATTTACATGACAAAGTCATGAATGACAGTTTCCGGAAGGACCTCTTCTACAGGCTGAACGTCGTGACTATTAAGCTGCCTCCGCTGCGAGAAAGACGAGAAGATATTCTTCTCTTGACTGATCATTTTCTGAATCAGCTTTGCGAACAGTATGGAAAGTCGGTCAACGGCATTAATCACGAAGTGAAGAAGTTTTTGTATCGGTATGACTGGCCCGGGAATGTCAGGGAACTTAGGAACTGTCTTGAACATATGATTGTTCTTTCGCACAGTGATGTGCTGACTGAATTTGATCTGCCGGAATACCTTCATGATTATATGGACAGCACACCGAGGGAGGAGTCTATGGACGTGCTGGCCGGACAGCCGCTCGATGATATCGAGCGCATGCATATCGACAGAACCTTAAAGCTCGTTGATGGTAACAGGGAGAAGGCGGCTGATTTACTTGGTATTGGGGAGAGAACTCTTTATAGGAAGATCAGGAAATACGAACTGGAGTGATTGATTTTATGGCTGATACGGGTAAAGGTGAAGAGCATGAGCATAATGAAAAGCGACATGTAAGCTCTGAAGTGTCTCTGGTGCCACTTTATTCCCCCCTGGATGTCTCAAGAGGTTTACAGGCCTTCAGGCGAGGGGACGTCATACTCTATACGGTCCGAGGGAAGCCTGACAAAGTCCATGAATTGATAGAGGAACTTGATAAGAAGGGAGTAAATGACGTTGTGGCGTTAATATCGCACCGGACTGACGGTAAGGATATTGAAGAAGTAGCTGAGGCGATCATCGAAGAGGAGAGAAAAGACTAGGGGCTTGGCCGAAAAGGTGCAAAATGAGAAATATAGTAACACAAGATGCCTTTCATAGTATAGCACGCATCCCTGCGTACGCTCTGGACAGGCAAGATGCCTGTCATACATTACGCCTGCACCTTTTCGGCCAAACCCCTAGTGTTTAGTTGCATTCGCGTTCCCAGGGTTCACACCCTGGGCTGGTATGTAGTGTCCTTTCAGGACACGGCGGATATATCAATATTGTCCGTTTTTTGACTTTGCAATGCACTGCGCCGTCAGGCGCCCCATTTTCAGAGCCCAGTCTCTGAAAACGCGTAGTATCTTCATTGTGTTTTCAGGCTAATCATGATAACCACGGGGACAAGCCCCGTGGAGTCTCCCTGTTGTTGGCGTTGTGTTTACCTGTTAGTCAGTAATGCAAGCCACGGGCACAAGGCCCGTGGGGGAGGCGAATCTCAACGAAAGGGTCAAACCCCCACGGGGCTTGCCCCCGTGGAAGAAATGACTGCCGGCTTGGTACTGCGGTCAAGACAGTTAACTCGAACATTTCATAAACCAAGGGCAATATTTAATATAACAAATTGAGAAACAATATTTTAAGTGTTATTTATGGGACTATTATAATTTACAGTGTGTACACGCGGGGATTCAAACGTCTGTTTACCCTTTAGGGCGCGTCTTCAGCAGCGCATCTGCGGCAAAAGTCAGCACTTGCAGTATACGAATACAGCGGCGTTTGACATTTGCCACAGATGCACCACTGAAAACGCGTGAAATGTTCGGGTTAAGCTACAGCCTTTGATTTTTGATATTTATGATGATGTACGGAATCTAAGCGCATAAAAGAAACTGTCCTCTGCGCTCTCTGCGGTAAAAAAAGAACTCTACTGAGAATTTAACATTATTTTTGACCGGATATCAGCAAAGCTTTCATAACGTCAATAGCTCGCTGGAGCTGCACGTCCTCGAAGTCGTCGTGGTCTTCATTATCATTGTCAGGATCAGCTTCGTCACTGCCGTCCTGGTCACCATTCTCATTGTCATCATCGGGGAATCTATCATCGAGTTCGGAAAGACGGCGGGCAAGCTTTCTGTTTTCTTCATCAGTCAGGCTTATTTCAATATGCGGAGTGACTCCTTTTTCCTCGATGGATGTTCCGCCTGGTGTATAATAAGCGGCGGTGGTAAGTTTCAAGGCGCCCCCGTTATTCTGAAGCGGCAGTACGGTCTGCACGCTTCCTTTCCCGAACGTGGTTTCTCCGATTATAAGTCCGCGGTTATTATCTTTAACGGCGCCGGCGAAAATTTCTGAAGCGCTGGCGCTGAACTTGTTCACCAGAACTATTAACGGTGCTGCGGTGAGCGCATCATCTGTTTCCGTCTCATAAACACGTTCGCTTGTCGTGCGTCCTTTAGTACTGACAACGGTGGCGTCTTCCATGAACATATCGCTGATTTCCACCGCGCTGGAGAGGAGACCACCGGGGTTGAACCGGAAGTCAAGTATGAGTCCCTGCATGTTTCGTTCACGCAAATCCAGTACCGCTTTCCGCAAGTCTTCGATCGACCTTTCATGGAAAGAAGGGACATAAATGTAGCCAATATCCCATTGATCATCGATTATACTGACGCCCTGAACACCAGGAATTTTGATGATTTCACGCGTTATTTCAAATTCTTCTTCTTCGCCGGTATCCTCATGAATCACAGTGATACGAACTTTAGTACCGGGTTCCCCACGCAAAATTCTAACGGCTTCGTGAATGGATTCCAGCTCCGCCGCCTCATGGTATTCTTCACTTTCATAATCGTAGATTTTAGTGATAATATCTTTTGCCATCACGCCTTCACGGAAAGCGGGGGTACCCGGGATCGGCTCTTCGACTCGCAGTATTTTCTTCAGAGGATCGAAGGTTATCTTTATTCCCAACCCGCCAAATTCGCCATGCGTATCTTCTTCAAACTGTTCCAGTCTGTCTTTTGGAATATATGAACTATAGTCGTCCAATTCACCCATCATACCGTGGTATGCGCCTTCCAGGAGCTGCTGAGGTGAAACATCTTCAATATAATGGTTTTGAATATGATGTATGGCCCAAAGCAGGGGGTGAAAGAATTCTTGCTGCCATTGGTCATTATTGTTGTTGGAAAAGGCGACAATGGGGCCAATGAGGATGCCTAATGTAAATCCCAATACGATGCCTATCATCAGTCTTTTTCTTTTTATTAAATCTTTCATTATTTTTTTTGGATTTAAATTTAGCCTGAAAAAAATGCTTAAACATTAGTCGTAAACTTTGTCGATCGTCAGCCCCCTCGCATCTGGTGCGCAACATATCATGCTACGGTTATCCTCATGTCAAGAGTTTCTAAAGACCACCAGTACCCTCAGAATACGAGAAATTCTTTTCTCCGACAAAGTTTACGACAAAGCTTAACGGTTACATCACGTTACTACATCACCACCGTGCCCTGTGCCGGTGGTGATGCTACGTGGTTCAATGAGAAGATACAATTCCGCATTCGTACGACGATGTTCTTACGGCATACGGGCGGAACGCCGATGCCGTAAGGAGGCAAAACTCCGTTTTAGCAATTGACTTAATCGAAATCCAGTTCCAGTTCGAGTCCTTCCTCGATGTCCGGTTCCGGCTCCACTGGCGGGGTTTCATCGTTATCCGCTATTTCATTGAGAATAGTATCAGTAATGTCAGTGCCGCCAACAATCAGCACATTGCTGTCGAAGATAAAATCGTAACCGAGCTTATCCGCAGCGTCCTGAACATCTTCTTGCATGGCATCGAAGGCTTGTTCTTGCAGTTGAGCGCCCAGTTGCTGCATCTGCTGCTGCATGACTTGCTGCATCATTG
>PUNP01000075.1 GCA_003551785.1 Candidatus Brocadiaceae bacterium
TCATAGTGTCCTCCTTATACAATCGGAGACGGCTCCCCCTAACAATTTATATCCCTGCGGAGAGAAATGCACACCGTCGCTCAGAAGCAGTTTATCACGTCCGGCCGCCGTAATCACAGAGAAGAGATCATTAACCGGCACCTCCATCGCGTTTGCCACGCCCAGCGCAGCATCGTTATAGGCCGTAACATCCTCTTCGAATCGGTCGAACGATTTATTCTCGTGGTGCCTCAGGTGATTGACAGGGGTGGTCAAAGCCCACACTATCTGTATATCCGTTTGATCCCGCAATCGTGAAATAATAGTCCGCACATTTTCGGCATAAGTATCCAGCGGAACGGCCGGTGTCAAAGCACCGAACTCTCTGCGCAAGTCATGCAGTCCGCAGTTGATATGCAGAAGGTCGGCATGGCGTCCGATAACCCATTCACCCAGATGGCTGAGCACGTTCTCCGTCGTACCCCCGTTTTCGTTGGGTGCCCAGACGTCGGCATGTCCGGCAAGCTGAGATATGACTTCATCCTGATAACCGATACGTATTGAATCACCGATAAGTATTATGTTTTTCATTTGGACATCCTCAGTAAACCTCTTGAGTTCCTCCTCCATGTGACTGCGCAAGTGGAATGAGGGTTCAGATAACGGAAGCTAAAACGTAAATTTTTCACCTGCCTCGATTTCGATAAGCGAAACCGCGTTGCAGGGAAGAGAAAAGTTGTATTCGGATAAATTTCTCACATTAACCGCAGAAGGCGGCGCAATGCGTTCAAGATCCATACGTTTTTTTACGACTTGGATGTGCTCGGGTGTGGGGTTCTTCGGGGCGCCGATATCCTGAAACGCTGTATGAGCATTGCTGTGTTGACTGTTGATACGCCAATGATTCAAGCGCACCTCATCGTTATTTTCCAAAGGCAATTCGATATTCAAGCTGACTTGACACTCCGTCCCTGCGCTATCAATACGGTCAAACTGGTAGTTGGTTGTCACGACAGTCAGTTTCTTTTCATCAAAGGTTGCAAAAGCGGTCAGGTGTGGAGTTTGGCACTGATGATCGACTCGTGCCAGATAAGGTCCCAACCTATTTAGCAACTTAAACGCGTTCAGTATTGGCTTATGGAACCCGTTTTTAGTATGCAAGGTTCGGTACCCCATAAAATCATGACTAGGTGGTTTTTCATAGCCCGAAGCACAGAAAGTAAACCCTTTGAAATTTCTGCCCCCATGTCGGCGCATCTCGATATGCCGTGCAACCAGGTCTGTGAGAAACGCCGCACCGTACTCGGTGTTCCGTATCGAAGCCATAGGTTTCTCAGCAACTCCGGTTGTACCACCGGAAGAAGGCCCCCATTCTTCAACATGGATCGGAATTTTCTTCAGTTCCGGATAGCGATTCAGCGTTTCGGCATAAAGATTATGCAGTTCAAGCATATAATCGACAGCCGGATATTTTCGTCCGGGGCCCCCACCCGCACTCTGCCCCCCATAGGTATGGATCCCGAGAAAATCAATGGGGGCACCCGTTCCACCGGTTGAATGGTTAACGCCTCTGGTGACATGATCAAGAAAAAAGGTGATATTTTCCGGATTTTTATACGTTTTGGAACTGGACAGGGCCGGGCCTCCTACGGTAAGTGAAGGACAGACGTCCTTGACACCTTTAGCGAAGTAGTCGTATAGTTTGAGATACTCATTCAGGTCGCTTTCATGCCAGAAATTGGCGAGATCCGGTTCATTCCAGCAACGGAAGCTCCAACGTTTAAGCTCTTCTTCACCGTATTGATTCACAACGTGGTGCGTAAAATCACTGCACATTTGCTGCCACAGGTTGTAATCTTTGGGTGGCGAGATACAAACCCTGGCTCCGTTCGGTCTCACTTTTTCTGACTCCGGGTACCGGGCAATTTCATAAGGCATCCCGAAAAAGACAACCTTCACTGCATTGCCGGTTGCAAGGATGCTCTCGGCCATCATATCAAACCGGTTCCAGTCATAAGATATATCCCCATTATCACCAACTCTTATGGCCTCTTCAGGCTGATTATAAATACGAATATGCTCGCGTGCGGCACCCGTTTCCGCCAGCAAATGCAAAAATTCATTCCCCCAATCGGTCAGCAATGATTCCGTAGGATGGATAATCTGGCTTGCCCAGAAAGGTTCAAGTCTGGTTCTTTCTCGCGGAATGGCAACAGAGATATGACATTCTTCTTTTATAACATTCATACTTTGACCTCATTTCAGTCGGTATCGAGTTCGGTGTTAATCCCGACCGTCTCTTCGGGCAGGTCGGCAATTTCTTGCTGATAATTGGACCAGTCAACACTCCATGGTTTTTTGCGGCGGAACCTGTTCACAAATTTCTTGGTCAGCACGTCCCGCTTCTCAAGGCTTGCAATGCAAGCCCGTGTGCATCCGCCGGCACCACATATGGCTTTGCCGGCGCTATAGACCTTCGGCGGGGCCTGATAAAAGGGCGAAATATCATTCGGTTCATATTCATCTTTGCCGGAGATGTAGTGCCCCGTTTCGCCGGGAGAATCAACGGGCTTGCCGCCGCGGAAGTACAGGTCGCACTTTTTGCAGTCGATCTCGCCCCATTCCAATTCATGACCGGCGACATTGACCTTGACGGTTTTCTGTAGGGCAATAGCCCCCCCCGGGCAGGCCTTAACGCAAGCCATGCATTTATTACAAAGCTGCGGGCCGTCATAGATAGGATCCGGCTCCAATTCCAGTTCGGTCAAAACGATCCCGACTCGCAAGGCCGGGCCGAATTCAGGGGTGATCAGCATCTTGCTCCAGCCGATTTCACCAAGTCCGGCAGCGAACGCCGCAAGCCGCAGATGAACCATAATATCCGGCTTGGGTTTCCCCGGTTCGACCGGTTTGCTAAAGCCGGTGCGCAGCTTTCCTTCATTGTCAATAGCCCTCCAATCGCTCATGTGCCCCATCGGGATGGCTTCATATCCCATATCCTCAATATTTCTGGAGAGGTTGTTGACGGTGACGGGCATGAAGGTGTAAGTGATAGCTCCGTATCCCATCGAGGAATAATTGCTGAAAAAGGTTCCCTCTTCAATGCCGCGCAAGGAACCCCGAAGAACACGGAATCCAACCACAATGCATGACTTGGCGTCCGGCATGATATAGCGCGGATCCATTTGCTTCGGGGCCCCTTCGAAGCGACTCATCGGTGCGATTCCAACAAGATCCGCCCCCTCGGCTTTTGTATATTTTTTGATGTCGTCTGTCAGTTGACGTCTTTTTGTTTTAGTCATTATATCACCTTTTTACAGAATTAAACTGAATATTTTCCATATCATTAACATTGACAAGAACATCGTCCAGAACGTTGCGGCAATAGTCACATTGCCCGCACTCTTGTTTGCACACTGAGGTTTTATCAAACCAGTCTTCGGGAAACCGCGAGTTATCGATAATATAGGGAGCAAATTCGTTGGAAAAAGCCGGTTCCATCAGGTCAAGCAGGTTCCCACGCCATTGCCCGCTGGTGTAGGCCTCCAGCACCGCCCTGGGGCGTGAATGCATGCGCGTGGCTAATTTCATCATCGGCACAAGATTTTCATAATGATGAATATCCTCGGGACGAATCCAGGTCGATTTCAGAATCGCATCCCACTTATCTTTATTTTTGTACAGCCTCCTGCAGACGTGCGGATTGAACCCGTCGATTTTTTCCATTTCATCGACCTCTTCATCGTGCGCTACCATATTATCGTGGAATATCTGCCCAGGACACAGCCGCAGGCAGCCGCTGTTAGCGAGCAGCAGCAGCCCTTTACCGTTTTCCCGGCACCATCCGCTCACCTTATTCACATAATCGATATCACGCTGATAATCACGCTGGAGGTAAAAGCTGTCGAACAGATCGGCGACATGGCTCATTGCTTCTATATTTCCGATACGCATATTAACACTGGCGCGCACCTCAATATCGGGAAAATACTCTTTGACTGTAAAAGCAATTGCATGGGAGGTGGTGGTAACGATATCGACGCCTCCGACAGTTTCTTCCAGGTGTTCGAGCACGGAGCCGAGCTCGGCCTGGAGGTGGCGGCTGACCGCACGGGCGCCGTAGCAGTTGGCGTTCATCAGCAAATCGAGTTTCATTCCCATGTCCCGAAATGCTTTAAGATCGCTCTCAAGACGGTTTTGAGCCGTCCAGTCCACATAACCGCGCCGTTTATTGACTACGGCTCGACCGGAGGCGGCACCTATCCAGGGAAAATAAACCTCGCCAATATGCGCGGCATAATCGCGCACGATATTGAGGAAAGGCTCTTCATCTTGTTCGGCAAGCTGGTATCCGACGGCAAATTTCATGACATCTCCTTTATTAAAACTTTTTTCGATACGATTTTTCAGACTATTTTTTGGTCCCATGCCGGCCTTCCGGCACGGATATTGTGCAGTGAATGATAGAAAGTCATTGGAATGAAAACGGAGGCTGTTCCCTCACAACCGTGACTGTCGGTGCCGCCGGTACCCGGCAATCCGCGCTCAATACAATAGTTGAACAGGTTATTCGCCATGCCGCCATCGTTGCTCTTGTTGATGATTTCGATCCCATCGACACCGAGATTCACTATTTTTATAATAATTTCCCAGACTATTTCCGTTCCTCCTTTTTTCTCCGAGCTCATGAAAGGATGCGCCAAAAAACTCATGCCGCCGTCAGCTCGAATAGCTTCAATGACTGTAAGTGCATCGGGAACCTTGGGAACATTGGGTAGGTCATCGGTGTTGTTTGTTTCGAAAGCCTGTTGTATAAGCCGATTGGCGGCTTCTTTATCGTCTTCACACCATCCGCCGGCCCTCAGCCACTTCTTGATTTTAGATGGACCTACCGGCTCCCTGAATTGCTCACGTTGAATGGGGATACTCAGTTGTTGAAGCCCCTCGAGGATAGTCGACACTCGAAATTCCCGGTATGCGTGAGCTTGATCACATAACGCCTGTATTTTCGGACACGGCACCTGAAAGTCATAGGCAAGGATATGAACTTTGAATTCCTGATCTGCAACCTGAACCATTCCGCCCATTTCCACACCATTGACATATTGCATACCCAGTTCCAGAGCCGCTTTTCTGGCTTGCTTCTGGCCTTCCAGATTGTGGTGATCGGTCAGTGATACCATCCGTGCGCCTCTTTCCTTGGCTTTTTTAACGTGCAACTCCGGGGCATCCCGGCCGTCCAAGGAATACTTTGAATGAAAATGCATATCGATCATTGTGTTTCTCCATACTCTTTTGACTGCCCCACCTCCGGCGGCAGTGGCGGCGGGTTGCCGGCCAGCCATTGGCGGATGCGTTCCTCGTCCTCCTCACGCCACGGTTGGACCGGCAGTGGCGGATGACCGGCGCCGCTGTACACGGCGGCCATTTGGGCGGCGTAAGTTCCCTGGCGCAAGGTCTCCTCGCGCCAGGCGGCGAAGCTGTCGCGGTCTTCGGCCTTGGCCTGGGCATCGATGGTTTCGTAATCGACGATCGCCCGCAACTCGGCATCCAGGGCCTGGGCCATCTCCGGCTGTACCGCGCAAAGATCGCGCAGTTCGTCCGGATCATCGCCCAAGTTGAAAAGCAGCGAGGGATAGCCGGGGTAAGCGATGTATTTCCATTGATCCCGACGAAGCATGAAGGCGCCGGAGGGACAGGTGGTGGAATGATGCTCGGCAAAAACCCGCGCTGGGCGCGGCGTGGTTCCGCCGGTCAATTCGGGGACCAGCGAATGCCCGTCCAGATTGTTCGGCAACAGTGCGTCCGCCAGATCGAGCAACGTCGGATGAAGGTCGATTAGCGATGCCGGCGTCCGGATACGCTCCCCGGCAGGAACTCCGGGACCGCGAACGATCAGCGGTATCCGGCTGGAAGCCTCAAAATGGGTCAGCTTGATATACTGCCCATGTTCCCCGGCCATTTCGCCATGATCACTGGTAAAAATGACCCAGGTATTATCGCGCAACCCGCTCGCATCCAAGGCCTGAAGCAGCATACCGGTAATAGCATCGATTTCCGCGATCATGGCAAAGTAAATGCGGCGCCGCAACCGTATGCCCGCCGGGTCGAGGGCATGTCCCCAATTCTTCTGCATTCGTTGCAAGGCAAGAAGCGGGTGATCAAGCGCATCGTCAGGCGGCGGATGCACACTCTCCTCGGGAATCTTTTCGAGATAATGCAGGGATGTTCTGAAAGCGTGGTGGGCCAAGCCCAAGCCGATGTAAAGGAGAAAACGCTGACCGTTTTCCTGCTGCCGGCGCAGGAAATCGCAAGCTTCGTCCGCTTTTTGCCAATCGCTGTACCGGGCTCGTTCACGATGATCGGGCATCACCTCGGGCGATTTGGTTTCCCCGTGCACCGGACGCGGGATGGCCGCCGCGCGACTCCAGGCCGCGAGCCGGCTGGCGCCGCTGTGATTGCCCGAAAGATAATCGGTTTTACCGATCGTACGCATTGCATAGCCGGCCGTCTGCAGGCGATCGGCAAAAGTAGGCGCATCGGGTTCCAGGCCGCGGTAGTTGTTCCAGGCTCCGATGTGGTGGGGGAACCGTCCGCTCCACAGGCTGGCCCGCGAAGGACAGCAAAGCGGATAATTGCAGTGGAAGTTTTCGAAGACAACCCCATTGGCGGCAAGACGGTCAATATTCGGAGTGGCATGGCGCAAAGCAGGATGCCCCATGCAGCCTAGCAGCCGACCATCCTGGCTTTCGGTTTGAATGATAAGAATGTTTGGTTTGTTTCTCGACATGAGTGAATAAACTCAAATTTTTTGAATGGTCTAGTTTATCAATAAATATTCGGTAAAGTAATGTTATCACATGTTTCTTTCATCCGATTTTGCAGTTTGTTGAATAAATCAACAGCCACATTCCGGAACTCCTTAACCCCGAATACATTCTCCGTCTCGAATGGGTCATTGTGCAGGTCATAGAGTTCATGTTTTACAACCTCTGGTGAAATCGACAACTTCCAGCGTCCGTCCCTGGAAACTATAGTTCTTATCGGATCAGGCTTCGCCTTTTCTACTTCCTCATTTGGCATTATTTGCTCAATTCCTTCAGGTATCTTTGTGAGCCCATCCGTACTGTTCCACTCTATAACAGTCTCGCTCGGCGCCGGTTTGGCATGCCCTTTAACCGAAGAAGCAAGGCTGCGGCCTTCCAGATGGGCCGGTAACTGATGCTCCATCAATTCGAGCAAGGTGGGGACCAGATCGATTTGACTGACCGGTGTATTTATTCCCTTTGCCCTTTTGATAGCAGCCATCTGGAATAATCAGAAATCTTGTTTTGGTCCCTGCCCGAACGAAAATGCTTATTGTAGTCGTCCTCGGTACTAACCCAGTAATCAAAACCGTGTTGGGCGAATAGCTCATCACCAAGATGCCATTTCCCGAAATGTGCCGTTTTAATGTCCTCGGACAGCATCTCAGGAAGGCACGGAACTTCGAAATCCAATGGGACATTGTTCCTTGTGCAACCGTTGGTATGGGGGTAAAGTCCGGTCAGTATGCTGCTGCGCGATGGCGTGCAGACTGGTTGAGTTACGTAGGCCCGTTCAAAAACGCAGGAATCTTCGGAAAGTCTATTGAGATTGGGCATTTCAATAAGATTATTTCCATAAGCCTTTAACGTATCAAAACGCTGCTGATCAGTATATAAGAATAAGAGATTGATCATTGGAGTATCCTGGTGCGTAGTAGTCAAGTGTTCCATGGAGCCTTACCGGCCGCATGGTTTTTCATGGACTGAAGGAGGTCATAGCTTATATCACGTTCACCGATCAACGAGAGGCCGTGGCTGTCGGAACCGCCGGAAGCGGGGATGTTCTCCTGTCGGCAAAAGTCCAGGATAGTTTCCGCATAACCTGCGTCATTTCCGGTATTATGAGCTTCTATTCCGTCAACCCCAAGATCAAGCATTGCCTCAATCTGTTTCCAGACATCGTTTTCACTCCAACCTCCCCGGCTCGGTTTGGTCAGCCAGAA
>PUNP01000902.1 GCA_003551785.1 Candidatus Brocadiaceae bacterium
AAGATCGATGAGTTTATACGGCAATCCGTTTTTCCCGAGTCCATCTCCTATTGCTTCGGCCATCCGTCGCGTAGCGCCCCACATTGTGTCATAAAGCAAAACCGCTCTGTTTTCCGGCTCCTGCCTGGCCCATTGCTGATATTGTTCGACGATTCGGAGCGGTTCATCACGCCACAAAACGCCATGACTGGGCGCAATCATCTCGACCGGCACGTTTAAATCAAGCAGTTCCTGAATTTTTTTGGTGACCAGCGGGCTGAAAGGGGTGAGGATATTCACATAATACTTTAAAGCTTCTTCGTACAATTCCTTATTATCGACCTGGTCGTTAAATCGATAGGCACTCGCATAATGCTGGCCGAAAGCATCATTAGGCATTAAAATTTTGTTTTCATTCAGGTAGGTGAACATGCTGTCCGGCCAGTGGAGCATCGGGGCGGTGATAAAAGTGAGTGTCTCATTTCCGATATCTAAAGTGTCTCCGGAAGCGACAGTGTTGAAATTCCAGTTTTTATGGAAATGCCCTTTGATATTTTTTTCGCCCATTTTTGAGCAGATAATTTCTGCCTGGGGCGCGTGCCTGAGGACTTCAGCAAGTGCCCCGGCGTGGTCTGTTTCGGCGTGATTAGCGACAACAATATCAATTTCTGCGGGGTTGATGATCTCTGAAATATTCTCAATGAGCCTTTCCTTAAAAGGCCCCCAAACCGTATCAACCAGCACTTTTTTTTCATCTAAGATGAGGTATGAGTTATAAGTAGAGCCTCTGTGGGTTGAAAGTTCATGGCCGTGGAAAGATCGCAGGTCCCAATCAACAACGCCTACCCAATAAATATTTTCTGCTATTTTTTCAATCATTGCTAACTCCTGTGAAATTATGTAGAATCTTTATTTGATGTATTGACATACTCAGCTACGTCGCTGAGTTTTACATTTTCGAGTTCATTCACCAACTTTTGCCCGATTGTGCCGAGCAGGTTTTGCACGCCGCACGACCCGGTATTTTCACAGATATCGGGATTCGAGAAGCAAACATTCATGCTAATCGGCCCCTGTACGGCAACAATGACATCGTATAAGGAAATATTCTCCGGTTTATCCTGCAGCACATAACCCCCAAACGGCCCGCGTTTTGATACAACGATCCCGGCGGTTTTTAGCTGTTGCATTATTTTACGAAGAAACACGATGGGTACCGATTCACGTTCGGCGAGTTGAGATGTGGAGAGTTGCTTACCGGTCAGGGCCAGATGGGCAAGTGCCCTTATGGCATAATCTGTATTTCTGTTGATTAATTCCATTGATTTTTATACGATACTTGAAAACTTTGCTATTCACTCAAATCTGCTTTAAGCTGGATGAAATCCATAAGGTCGCGCAGACTCAGCATCCCAACCGGTATCTCGTCCTGCGTAGCAACCAATCGCTTTCCCTGTTCACTGCCGAGAGCAGATAATGCATTTAAAGCGGAAGTGTCAGGACTTATTTTATACTTTTCTACATCCTTATCCATTATATCCTTTACTTTAATGTTTTGCCAATGCGCCTTGTTTATCTTTCCGGGATATAATGAGTAAACAATGCCGGTAAGACGGCCATCACCGTTAATTACGGGAAAAACGGTAAAGTGGTAGGGCAAAACAAATTCTTGCACGAAACGGTCAATAGACAACTCCTGCTTTACACATACGGGGGGCGATGTCATGAATTTACCGACAGACTCTCCTTCAAGATTCTTATGAACAACGACATTTCTGACGCTTGTGCTTGCAGCCTGGCGGAGGAAAAAGCCGAGAAACATGAGCCATATCCCGCTGATACCTCCGGCGTAGAAGAGGCTGAAGACACCGATGATAATCATAAATGCACCAAAAGCCGAACCCACGAAAGCTGCTGCTTTGGTGGCTGAAAGCAAGCTGTCGGTAATCCCCCAAAGGAAGCTTCGCAAAACGCGCCCGCCGTCCAGTGGGAAGGCCGGCAGACTGTTGAATGCTGCAAGGGCGAAATTGATAATAGCGAGGTATTGGACAAGCGAAGTCCATATCGGCGAAACACCTAAGACGAACCGCAGAAGGGCCCATATTGATACAAAAAAAGCAGAAATGAGCAGGCTGGAAAGAGGACCTACTACTGCCATAAAAAACTCGGCAGAGGCGGTAGGAGGCTCAGCCTCCATTTCACTGACACCACCGAATATAAACAAGGTTATCCCTTTTACCGGCATACCCGTTTGACGCGCAACGATCGAGTGCGCTAATTCGTGTATCAGCAGGCTGGCAAACAATCCTATTGCACCGGCTATCCCCAACGACCAAATCATCCAACGCGCAGCTTCATCTTCCCCAAGCCACCTATGGAATAAACCATGACGGCTTGAGAGCGAAAAAACGATGAGGAAGAACAGTAAGAACCACGTGGGATTGACCTTTATAGGAAAGCCAAAAATCTTAAATAATGTCCGGTTTTTCCCCAACATGCCAACTATTCTCGTGGCAATTTGAATGTTTCCCGAACCTTGGCCATCATCTGAGGTTCAGTCATTTTCTTATCTGCATTATCTATGGCATGCAATTTTCCATTAAGTGACTTATCTTCGTCCAGTATTGATGCAAACTCCTTTTTGGCTTGCCCAGGTCCGAATAAGTATATTTTTTTAGCCCTTTTAATGACTTTATTTAATTTTTTATAAAAGCGTTTAAGCTGTTCATGACGCCTATGCTCAACCGAAGCATGCGCTACGGCGCCGGAGGCCACATTAGGTTTCCGCATACTGTCTGTAGGCTCTCCTTCTTCCTGATAATTTGATTCGATTGTTTCTAAATCGATATCTGCGTTTTTATCCGCCCAAAACAACCTTGCCTTACGATGGTCCAACCATATCCCAACGAATGGCTTCTGATCCATGTTCGCTCCTTTGGAGTTAGAGTAGAAAAGAACATGAAAAAACGTAAATATCCAAATAATTTGACATATTTGATCTTCACCTACGCAAAAAAAGCGAAGGTAAAAGCACGTTTTTTCACTAAACACTTCAAGATTACTTATTAATTCCATAATAAGCTTTTTGACAATATCTGTCAATGGTATTTTTGCAAAAGAAGTGCCTAAGCATTTTCAGAGAGTGGGATCTGAAAATGGAGGGCCTTTGGCGCAGTACGGATAAATATACCATTTCATGAATCAGTTTGGTATTCTCTTCTTATTTTGGCCCATCATGATAACCACGGGGACAAGCCCCGTGGAGTCTCCTGTTGTTGATTCTTTTTTCTTATACTCAGTCATGCAAGCCACGGGCACAAGGCCCGTGGGGGGAGGCGAATAGCAACGAAGGGATCAAACCTCCACGGGGCATATTCCATAGTGACAGGGGGTCACTAAAACTTGTGCTGATACGACGTGTGCATTCACGATAAAATTTTATTTACTGTAGCGGCTAATCTTTTAGAATCCAAAGGTTTCTCAATGAATTCATCAACCGGCAGCCACACTTCGTCGGGACCGAATTTGAAAGAATTGCCCTGCTGATTGACTCCGGTCAGCATGATAATAGGGATAGTTTTGGTATCGGGATTATCCCGCAGCCAGCGCGCAGTTTCAAGACCGGCCAGCTCCGTTTCCATCATAACGTCGAGAATAATCAGATCGGGATCAACTTCCGATGCTTTCTCCCGCCCTTCTTTCCCGCTATGCGCAGTATAAACACGATAGCCGATTCCTTCCAGCATAATTTTATTTAATTCGACCAAATCAGGATCGTCATCCACTAAGAGTACGTTTTTTTGCTCGGACATCTTCTTACTCCGGTTAATTGCATAAATGCTTAAAACAGACTAAACGTGAATATTCAGTGTACATCGTCTACTCAATCAGCCATGCGCTGTGCCGGGCTAAACATGGCGCTCAATCCCTCTACAACTAAACAGCTTTTAGTTCAAAACTTTTGCTCCGGCAGTTACGAAAAGATATGTAGCTGCGGCAAAAATGATGATAACTGCACCACTGGGCATTTCCCATGAATAGCTGAACGCCAGACCAGTGGCGGTAAATATAGCACACAACACAATGGAGAGCATCATCATGGTGGACAGTTTCGTCGTAAAGTGCCCGGCAACGGCTGCCGGCAGGGTTAAAAGAGCTATCACCATAACGATACCTACAAGCTGCACCAAGAGAACAATAGTGAGTGCTGTAAGGCAAAGCAAAAGCATATAATAACATCCGACCTTGATGCCGCGGAGACGGGCGAACTCTTCGTCGAAACAGACGGCTAAAAAACGATTGTAAAACAAAACAGCTAAAAAGACCACCACAAGATCAAGAGCGGCGATCAGATATAAATCCCGGCTCCTGATCAGCAAAATGTCACCGAATAAATAGCTCATCGGATCAACATATGCGCTGGGAGTGCGAAAGATGAAAAGTGCTCCGATCGCCATACCTACCGCCCAAAGCGCCCCGATAACCGTATCTTCACGCTGTTTTGCATAAAGCGTAACTAAGCCTATAACTATGGCAGCCAGCAAAGCACTTAATGTAGCGCCATGTATAGGATCAATCCAGCTGATTCCCACCTGGTGCCTAAGATAAATCGCTGCTCCGAGCCCCCCCAATACACAATGAGCAATGGCCCCTGCAATATATGTGATACGCCGAACAACCACGTATGAACCAATTATGCCAAAAGCTACACTGGCGAGCATACCGGCTATAAAAGAATAGCGCAGCAAAGGCACATCTGCATCAAAAATAGCGTAAAAGAATTCTCGCATGGTCCACATATGTTAAATAACACAGAAGCGCTTTCATTTTTAAATAAAGTCGATGATACTACAGCGCTTCCGGCCCAAGGGCTTTGGGCTTCTCAGTGTCTTCCAGCAGTTTTACTTTTGATTTCACATAAGCAGGAAAACCGGTACCGGCCGGTATAAGGTGTCCGAGGATGACATTTTCTTTGAGTCCGGCTAATTGATCACTCTTACCAGCTAAAGCAGCCTGGGTAAGCACTCTTGTGGTATTTTGAAAAGAAGCAGCACTTATGAAGCTGTCACTCCTTAAAGCAGCCTTAGTTATACCCAGCAATATAGGCTCAGCCGTTGCCGGTTCACCACCGGATTCCAGAGCTTTGCGGTTCTCCCTTTGGAGGTCAAATTTATCAACAAACCGACCGGGAATAAACTCGGTATCGCCACTTGATCTTATCTT
The DNA here is from genome assembly GCA_003551785.1 of Candidatus Brocadiaceae bacterium. The sequence continues at coordinate 5,203 of PUNP01000902.1, forward strand.
CATATGCCGTGCCATCTGCGAGATGAGCACCTCGATATGCTTATCGTCTATAGTAACATTCTGAAGCCTGTATACTTTTTGTATTTCGTCAAGCATATAACGATGTAAAGCTTCTTCCCCGCTGATCCGCAGCACGTCCTGCAGAACTAAAGGTCCTTCTACGAGAGCTTCTCCAGCGACTACATTGTCACCTCTGTTGACCCGCATGTGTTTACCGACAGGCACTTCATGATCGGCTCTATAGCCTGTTTGCGGGTTCTCAACAGTAATAACAGTGCGCCCGCGCCGCCTTTCAATATCAACCACTTCGCCGTCGATTTCGCTCATCACGGCAGGGTTGCGTGGTTTACGGGCTTCGAACAATTCCGTCACTCTCGGGAGTCCACCGGTAATATCCTGTGTGCCTTTAACTTCACGCAAGCACCTGGCCAACCTTGTTCCTGCGGATATCATTTGTCCTTCTTCCACTTCGATAATCGCTTTTTCAGGGATAGGATAGAGCGCTTTAATATCACCGTCATCACCTTCTATAAGTATTTGCGGGTGAACATCACCTTCATGCTCCATTATAACTTTACGGGTTGTCCCATGAGCTACATCTCTCTCGATCCGCAAGGTCTTGCCTTCAACAATATCTTCGTAGTGAACTTTACCTTCGACCTCACTTATAACCGGGGTGAAGTGAATATCCCATTGCGCGAGCAGGTCACCGGATTCGACCTCCTTACCTTCATCAACCACGACCTCAGCGCCCATGGGAATATTATGCCGTTCAACATCTCTGTTTTTTGCATCATAAAGAACAAGTTCACCCTGGCGGCCAATAGTTACACGTCTTCCGTCCTGGGCGGTCACGACATTCAGGTTTTCATATTTAATCTTACCACCACGTGCGCATTCGATTTTACCGTTTTCGCCCCCTCCCATAGCTACCCCCCCTGTATGGAAGGTTCTCATAGTGAGCTGGGTTCCCGGTTCACCTATCGATTGGGCGGCGATAATACCGGCGGCAACGCCAAGTTCCACCTGTTTTTTCCTGGCTAAATCCATTCCATAACACATAGCACAGATACCCCGGGAACTTTCACAAGTCAAAGGAGAACGAACCCGAATCTTCATTCTCGGGTCATAGTCTTCTATATTACGTGCCGTTTCCTCATCTATGAGTTTATTTTCCTGTGCAATTATTTCATCGGTTATCGGATGCACGAATGTATCACGCGCCACCCTGCCGGTAATGATATCCCGAAGCGGAACTTTGACCTTATCACCTTCAATGACAGGTTCCTTAGTGATACCATTAGAAGTGCCGCAATCATGCTCAACAACTACGACATTCTGGGCAACGTCGGCGAGCCGACGAGTCAGGTATCCGCTATCTGCGGTCTTGAGGGCGGTATCAGCCAACCCTTTTCTGGCACCATGCGTTGAACTGAAATATTCCAAAACACTCAACCCCTCGCGGAAATTTGAGCGAATAGGTGTTTCAATGATCTCGCCGCCCGGTTTTGCCATCAACCCCCTCATTCCGGCCAACTGGCTTATCTGCTGCCCCTTACCACGTGCTCCGGAAGCAAGCATCATATGGACAGGATTGTTATACGGTTTACCGTCGCGATGATCGGTGCTCAACGCACCTGTGACTTCCTTGGAAACTTTCTCGGTAGCAGCATTCCATTCATCGATAACGCGTTGCCGTCTTTCGACATCGGTGATAGCACCTTGTCTATACTGTCCCATCACTTTATCAACGCTCTGTTGGGTTTTCTTGAGAATATCCTGCTTATCCGGAGCGGTGCACAGATCACGCATTGCCATAGAAGCTCCGGATTGGGTAGCGCCTCTGAACCCCATATCCTTCATATCATCAATAACATTGATCATGCCTTGTCTGCCAATCCTGTGGTAGCAGTCATCAATAATACGATTGAGTGCGCCGCCGTCAAGCGGGAAGTTATAAAAAGGCATGTTCTCGGAAAGAATTTCATGGAAAAGTAAACGCCCAACCGTAGTAGTAAGGTGACCTTCCAAAGTATCAATAGTACCACCTTTTTCATGCACAATCTGAGTACGAGATGTTTTCACCTCTATTCTATCGTGATACTTCAGTCGTCCGGCCTCGTATGCCATCAGCACCTCATCTTCATCAGCAAATTTACCTTTCAATCCTTCATCTTCCCTGGGTTCAAGGGAGAGATAATAACACCCGAGAACAATTTCTTGTGAGGGACTGATTAAAGGACTTCCACACTGGGGAGTGAAAACATTATGGGTGGCCAGCATGAGAGTTTTAGCCTCGGCCTGCGCTTCTACACTCAAAGGCAGATGCACGGCCATAGTATCCCCGTCAAAATCGGCGTTGAAACCACGACAGACAAGCGGATGGAGCTGGATAGCATTCCCTTCGACTAAGACCGGCTCAAATGCCTGAACACCCATTCTATGCAAAGTAGGTGCTCTGTTGAGAAGTACAGGATGCCCCTTAATGACATCTTCAAGCACATCCCAAACTTTATCCGATTCATTTTGCAATTCCCTTTTGGCGGCTTTAACACTTTCAGTTAACCCCCTGTCTTTCAGCTCTTTGATAATAAAGGGCTGGTATAATTCTTTTGCTACCTTTTTAGGCAAACCACACTGGTGCAGTTTCAATTCCGGCCCTACGACAATAACACTGCGGGCGGAATAATCAACTCTTTTACCTAGGAGGTTTTCTCTGAAACGGCCCTGTTTGCCCTTGATCATATCTGTAAGCCTTTTCAACGGCCTGTTGCTGCTGCCCAGTACCG
>PUNP01001023.1 GCA_003551785.1 Candidatus Brocadiaceae bacterium
CCTCACTTTCCAACCATCCCCTTCGGGCGGCAGCCACCCCGTATTTTATTAATTCCAATTGCCGGGCATTATGCGCATCGCTGCCAATAGCCACCTTTACTCCTGCACTTTTCGCCTCTCTGCACGCGATATCATTGATGTCAAGCCGTACCGGATGCGCATTCAGTTCTAAAGCGGTAGAGCACTCAGCGCAAGTTTCGATAATCTTAGACACTCTCACAGGATACGCTTCACGGCTGTTGAGCATTCGACCTGTAAGATGCCCAATACAATCAACATGCTGGTTGCGTATCGCAGCGATTATCCGTTCGGTCATTTCATCTTCAGTCATAGAAAAATGGTCATGTATCGAAGCAATAACCCAATCAAGCTCCTTCAGCACGGAATCGGCATAATCTAAATCACCATTTTTCAAAATATCCACCTCTGTGCCTTTCAAGACGATGAAATTGCCGATTTTGTCATTAACCGCATCAATTTCTTCATTTTTGCGCCGCAGAGTATCTTCATCCAGCCCCTCTGCAACGGTAAGGTTTTGGCTGTGATCGGTAAGAGCCAGGTATTGATATCCCAGACCTTTGGCGGCATACGCCATCTCTTCAACAGTCATATCACCATCGGAAAACGTGCAATGAGAATGCAGTTCACCTTTAATATCACTTAAATTCAGCAAATCAGGCAACGCCCCCTTTTGCGCCGCCTCGATCTCTCCACGATCCTCTCTTAACTCCGGCGGTATCATCGGCAGCCCTAAAGAGGCATATATCCCCTTTTCGCTTTCACCAGCAACTTTTTCATCACCAGAAAAAACACCATATTCATTAATTTTATGCCCCTTGGCGGAAGCCTTTCCCCGCAGTTTTACATTATGTGCTTTTGAACCGGTAAAATACTGCAATGCAGCACCAAAGCTAGCCTTTTCAACAACTCTCAAATCAACCTGCATCCCATCATCAGTGCGAATACTTGCCTTAGTTTCACCGGCTGCAATTATTTCGGAGACGATATCCAGATGGATAAACTCTTTAATCAGTTCATGATCTTTATACTTACCCGCCTCATCAACACCGGCAAGTATATCGATATCTCCGATTGTCTCACGCATTCTACGTAATGAACCGGCTATTTCAATTTGCCGGCAGCCGGTTACAGCAACGAGTTCATCCACGATATTCTGTGCGGTAGGAAGGGCTTTCCCCAGTAAAATTCTCCCTTCATAAGATTTCACGAAAGTAATCCCCTTCTTCATTTTACCTATCTTTTTACGGCCGATCCCATCCATACCTTCAAGCCGTCCGGCATCAATAGCCTCCTCGAGTTCATGAATAGATGTTACTCCCTTCTCATTCATCAACTTTGCTGCCGTTCTGGGCCCGACATCCGGGATTTTGGTAAGTTCTAACGCTGAAAGCGGGAACCCTTTGATGAGCTCATCATACGCTGAAATTACCCCTTCCTCTAAATATTCATAGATTTTTTGAGCACTGCTTTTACCCACGCCGGGTAAACTTTCCACAGACTTTGATTTTGCTATTTTTTCGATATCCTCGCCCAATCCTCTGAGGGTTTCGGCTACATTTCTATATGATCTGACCCTGAAGGCATTTTCACCTTTAATCTCCATTATATCAGCCATCTCATCAAACTTTCCTGCTATTTCCTTGTTTTTCATAAACCTACACTCTCCAGTCATCCATTCACTTGACGGAAATATTATTTTCGATTAAACTTACATAAGTCAACGGGGGGATTAGCTCAGTTGGGAGAGCGCTACAATGGCATTGTAGAGGCCACGGGTTCGAGTCCCGTATCCTCCACCATTACAACGTTCTGGTAACCGTTTGAATCGCAGGCAGTTTCGGCTATTCCGCCATTGTCTGCGATTTTTCATTTTGCATAAATAACGCATTTTTTGGCCTGGATTATATTTTGAAACATCTGTAATTTATCACTGTGAGCCAACCTGACAACCAAACGTGTTTTTGTCTTTCTTCGCTTCTCCAGGTAAAAATTGCAAGTAAAGGCATTTTGCCAATAAGGCACAAACAAACCCTCCCAACTATAATAGTAAATATTCAGTGAACTGCGTTTACGTTATCACCAGCGTACCCTGTGCCGGTGAAAACTGATCCAGAGCTACTTGATGATTTCTCACACTGTAACCGTATCTCCGCATAGCGTATTTTTACGCCCGCCATAGCAGATAATCATCATTCCCCCAACACAGGGCACGGTGGTGATTTTGCTGTTCACTGAGGACTTCCCTTACATAATATTATACAATATTGCGTACAGTTTCGCACTTCTACAGAGTAAAAGAAACACCAAGCTTGAAAAAAAAGAATTTTCTGGGAAAATATCAATTCTATGAACAAAGCTTTAAACGACTTCAACATGATTGCCAAATTTTATGACGAGCTTGTGGACTGGGCACCCTATGAACTTTGGGTAAACTCACTGCTGCAGGATTTAGAACGCTTTGGGCTTGAAAAAGGCGACAAAATACTTGATCTGGCGTGCGGCAGCGGGCTGTCTACTATACCGATGGCCGAAAATGGTTATAACGTGACCGGTGTGGACATATCGGAGGCGATGTTGACCAGAGCAAACGAGAAACTTAACAGCACTGCCGGCCTTAAGATAATTTTCGAAAAAAAAGATTTACTGCACCTGAATTATGACGAATTATTCGATGCAGCTGTTTGCATGCACAGTGGTCTTGATTACATCCTTAATCTGGATGATTTGCAGGTTGCTTTTGATAATGTCAGGCAAATCTTGCGCCCGGGCGGGCTATTTGCGTTCGATAAGTGTATCGATGAACCGAATTTTTACAAATCCCCACAGAGTGACAGACGCAGCATCCATAACGGAGAAGCAATTTTTGAATACAGCTGGGATAAAAAAAAGAAAATATTTAAGCAAGATTGTTTGATCCGTTTTGATACTGAAATCGGTGTTAAAAAAGAGACCAGGATGATTCAGAAAATGCTTGCCGTACCTTTGGAAAAACTTCTCGATATGGTTGAAAAGGCAGGGTTTAAGACCATTCGACCAACGCAAATATTTACAGTAGCTGACCCCGGTATGGGCATATTCAGGGCTGTATAATACAATCTAAGCATCGGAGCGGTTATGAGCACTGATGATACTAAACTTATGTCAAGGGTGGCTGGTGGTGACCTGGATGCTTTCGATCAGTTGGTCGAACGTTACCAACACGCAGCCGTCAATATAGCATACAGAATGCTTTCCGACGAGCATGCTGCGGCAGATGCCGTGCAAGAGGCTTTTTTGCGCGTATTGGATAAATCGAAGGATTATAAGCCTACTGCCAAATTCTCGACTTTTTTCTACAGCATCCTGAGAAATATTTGCATAGATTATTATCGAAAAAAAAAGCCCGATTATTTGCCAGATTTTGAATACCATGAGAAAAATTCTGAATTGCCCGTCGATGGGATAATCAGAAAAGAAAAAGAAAATCAAATTCATAAAGCAATATCTGAATTGCCGGAACGACAAAAAACAGCACTGCTGCTTAAACATTTTGAAGAAATGAGCTACAAGGATATCGCTGAAATAATGGATTGCAGCGAATCAGCCGTCGATTCACTATTGATCAGAGCAAGGCGAAAATTGGAAACACTTTTATCCAACATCGCCTGATGCAAAAAAAAATGTTGGCAACTCAGGAAATCAGCAAACAACGTATTTCGTAATTGAAAAGCTTGCACAGGAAAAACGACGCCCATTCGTTTAAATTATTGGGTGAAAGATATGGAATGTAAAAAAACAAAAAAGAAATTGAATAGATATATGGATGGTGAGTTGGCAGGTGAGGAACTCATTCAGGTGGAGAAACACTTAGAAGATTGTACGGAGTGTAAGGCCCATCTAGAAAAACTGCATTCTGCTAACAACCTATTACACAAGTTACATCATATTAACCCTCCCGCAGATTTTCTCAATACAGTTCATAAAGTCGCTCATCAGCGTGTAGTTGATACCGATAAAAGCAATATATTGGATATCAGGCCCAAAGATATACGATTATTCACAAAAACGGCGGCTTCAATAGCTATAGCGTTAGGCATGCTGGCGGGAGGACTTATGGGACACACGGTTTACAGACACCATTTGGATGATCTGGATATCGAGTCTTATGAAGAATTATTATTCAGTGACCGATATTTGCCCGACTATACGTCTTTTGAAATGCTGGATTCCTATTTAGCGATACTGGACAACGGAGATTGATATGATAACATCGAAAAAAATATTAGTCATAGTGATTTTAGCTTTCTCCCTCACTTTGAATGTCGCTTTTGTGGCTGTTACCGGTTATTATAAATTGGGGAATCAGCAGAGCGAATTACCCGCAAACGACGATGAGGCGCGTTCGGAAAGGCAAAGGATGCGGGGAGAACGGATGCAAGACCTTAATTTAACTGAAGAGCAGAAAAAACAATTGCGTGAAAAAGGCCGACATTTGCGCCGCAATATAGTGGATCATCGCAGGCAAACATCACGTGTTCAACAGCGCTTTATCGAGTTGTTGACGGATTCAGAAACGGATGAGGAGGAGTTAAAAGCGATTGTGTCGGAATTACAAGAAGAACGCGCTGAAATTCACCAGTACATGCTGGAGCATCTGATAGAACTGCGTGAAGTACTTGATGAGGAACAACTGGCGGCAATGGCTGAAATGTTCATATCAAGATATAACAGAGGTATAAATGGGCGGGAGCGCGGCAACAAGGAAGACATCAATGAGTGAGAACATATATTTTCAGTTTCTCCCCTCCCGATTCTTGCAGGTTATGTGTGAGGAATGTGCCGTTTGCGTGAGGCCCAAAGCAGGAGGTCTCGTATATCTTCGGTTGTTTTAACCCTCATCCATTCCTGGTAAAAGCCCTCTATTTGCACAATTTGTGCGATAGCGGCAAGCGAACGGAGATAGAAATGCCATTGGTCGCAAGTGCCGCCGAGGATGAAGATGCATTTAACATTCGGGCATTCATCCGAAAACCAAACCCCTTCCAGAGCTCTTATGACGATCGCCCCAAAAGCTCCTTCACCATCAACAACGATGTGAGGGATGGCGAAATTGGGTTCTAGGGCGGTAGCGGCCTCCTGTTCACGCTCTATGAGCTTCTTTTTAACCTCACTCGCTTCGATGTGGAGTTGATCACTAAGGTCGTCAGCTATGAGTTCAAAGAGGCTTTCACAGTGCATATGCTCCTCAAATTCGAGGATCGGACAGGCTTCCAGCATATGATCAAAGCGGTCTTTCTCGAATTCATCCGTTTCACGAACTCTGTCCCACAATTCAGACTCAATTCTCCTGCCGAGCAATCCTTTTGCCGTGATCCTTTCCACACGAATTCCCGAGCTATGCGCACCACGAGCTATAGCATGAGCGGCCGTAGGATTGGTCACCAGCACAAAAAACATACAAAGCATAGCTTTGGCGGCGATTGAACTGAACCCAAAAAAAACGGCTATGCCAAGGAGTATGAAACATGTACCCACGGTTACAGCTTTGGTAGATGTCTGCAACCGAGTGTAAATATCCGGCATACGAATTAACCCTATACACGCAAATAAGTCATAAACAACCCCTATACTGATCATAACTAAGCCAACATATTCATTCATCGAACTCCTTCTCCTCGAGATATTTAGCTAATGCCAGCGTGCCTATAAAACTCAGGAGCGCCCAGGCTAGCGCAACGCCCATATAAAAATCCTCACCGGTCAATATACTTAAAAGCGCGCAAAAGCCTACCAGGTTGATGCCTAAAATGTCGATAGCGACCGTTCTGTCGGGAGCAGTCGGCCCGCGGGCAAGTCTGTAAAGACATAAATAACTGCCGATAATCAACAAAATAAGCAAAACCAGTATCACTGTCACCATATTATATTACTCGAAAATTTTTTTGATTAAAGGCTCAAACATACCGGCAATCATCCGCCCTGCCTCTTCCTCATCCGTCGTTTTAACATCTATCCAGTGCACATATAAAACCCCTTCTTCGGTAGCTTCAATAGTGAGGGTTCCCGGAGTCAGGGTGATACAGTTGGCGAGCATAACCAGCGCAGCACGGCTCTTGAGGCTGGTTCGAATCCTCACTACACCGGGCTTGATAGGCATTTTTGGATGCAGAAGTAAGCGCGTCACCTGCAAATTTGCTTTGAGACAATAATACACAAAGAGGGGAATAAAGGCAAAAAAATAAAGCCACCGAACAGGATTAAGAACCTTCCCGGGTTGCTCAGCAAAACCTTCACCGAAAACAATAGCGGCAAGTAAAGCGACAAAAAGGCCTGCCGACATCCCCTGGAAATCCACCCCAAATACTCCTGGATTGAAAACCCAGGCAAACATACACCAGGCAATATAGGAAATGACAAAAACTTCTATTCGACTTTTCATTTAGCCTCACGTAAAAACTAACACTTAATTTGCTGACTAATGGTTCATTCCACTTGTTTTTATGGATTCAGCCGGAGCGCCGGTGGTTCAGATGCAGGTTGCAGTGAGAAGCCAGACCTTCCAAGGTCGGCGCCGAACGGCAACGCAGCAGATGATCCATCGCCGCCCGGCCCTGCGGGAGGGATCCTCTGAACCACTAAAACAAGTGGAATGAACCACCAGATCGAAATATTCCTTCAAATATTGTATAATTAACTAAAATGAAGAAAGATAATAAAAAACTCTGCTATGTCTCCCTAACCGCTGACATCGATCCGGATGCCAACATTGCCCTGAAAGGTAAAGAAGATTGTATTTCCGCCGGTAGGGCAGGTCGAGTTTCAGTATCTGCAACGCGCCGGGGGTTATACATTTTAAAGAAAACGATACAAACATTCTCGATACCAACAACACTTTTTTGGGAAGCAAGAACGCTGAACATTTTATCTAAAACCGATTCCGATCTAGTCGAGTCACTCGCAGTTAATGACTTTTGTGAACAAGGCTGTCATGGTTTACGACATGAAGATTATACAGGAAAACACAGCGGTATAGTACCATCATATGAAAAAATTTCAAGTAATATCCGAAAAGCTACTGATATAATATCTGAAAAAACGACAAAACACCCTGTCGGTTTTCGCGCTCCATACTGCAATACTAGTCAAAACGTTTTTAAGGCGCTTAACAAGCTGGAATATCTATATGACGCATCAGTTAACACAAGTGTTACATCAAAATATTATAGGCGAAATGACCCAAAATGGGCAAAAACTGATGCCATAATTGAATTACCAGTACTGGAAAGTCTTGATCACAAGGGAAAACCTATCAGCGGTTATCTGTGGCAAATGTTTGAACAACGACGCCCGTATACTGATTATGCAGATATGGTAATCAAAATAAGTCGCCAAATAAACCAAAACATTGTCCAAATAGCCCTGCATCCCTGGCATTTTGCAATGGACGAAAACGGCAATCAATTTTCAGAAAAAGAATTAGAGAATAACGCAGTCAGTTTTTCAAAGCTCATAGAAAAATTGATGCAATACAGTTTCCTGAGGTTCATAAACCTTAAAGATTATTTAGAAATTATCAGAAAAGAACATATTTAGCTTCCCTGCATCAAACCAGGGTGGGAAGCCGGACCTTCCCAGGTCGGCGCCGAACGGCAACGCAGCAGATGATCCATCGCCTCCCGGCCCTGCGGGAGGCATCCTGACGGGCCATTTCTTCGTTGAGACTCCGCAGGGCCCCTTGGGGGTCGACTTTGTCGCCTCGCCTTGAAATGACCTCGTTAGAATGCCTCTGAACCCACAAAATCAAATGGAATGCCCCACTACTAGGGGCGTGGCCGAAAAACGGCTCGTAGTGGACGCTTTCAAGCGTCCTTGGGAGCGCGTAACAATTTCCGGGCTCCGGAGCCCTTGAAAGGGCTCACTACGAACCTGATATTGCCTTTTCGGCAGGCTC
>PUNP01000359.1 GCA_003551785.1 Candidatus Brocadiaceae bacterium
ATCCAGCAAGAGTTTTCCGCCTCCGAAGAAACTCTCTATCTGGTGAACTTCTTGCAAAAAACCCTGGAAGGACGACACGGCCGCTACCTGGAGTCAGAAAGGAAAGCCTGATTTTGAATGAATAATGTTAGGGAACAACACGCTGTACCGCTCAGAAGACGAAAGTAGTGAAACAATTCGCGCTGGTCTTTTGAGCTCATATCACGGCATGATTCAGGCGCGATTCTGTCTTATTCCCCATCGACATTTTGTTTCAATGTGCAATCTCTAAGCAATTTTTTGGGCCATCGATGACGCAGATAAAAGATAAAGTTGCAGTCTTCGATGCGATGATCTACATCGCTATTGGGATGTTGATCGGGGTCTTAGCGGGGCATTATATCTATGAGCGGCCGGAGGAACCACCGTCTCAGCGCACTTCTAACTCCGATCCAGTGTCAGGCGTGCTGTGTCCGGTTATGCACGTGATAGACGGTGATACGATACAGGTGTGGCTGGATGGAAGCGTCGAAACCGTCAGATTGCTGAGTATTGATACACCTGAGATGGAAGAACCGGGATATCAGGAAGCAACCCAGGCGTTGGATGCGCTGATCGGACGCGGGCCGGTGCGCCTTGAAAGCCGTAAGGGTAAAGGTTCGCTGAATCGTGGGCATTATGGGCGGCTTCTGGCTTATGTTTACCTGGGGTCCAAATGTGCAAATGTCGAGATAGTTCGCAAAGGTTGGTCGGAATACTGGACAAAGTTTGGGAAAAGCCGGCTCGCCTGTGATTTTATGAAGGCGGAGGAGGAAGCACGAAAATATCGACGCGGATTGTGGGGGGATGAATTTTATGAGCCGGAGTAAGTGGAAAAGAATAGGACAGTTTTCCGTATTAGCGATTTTGAGCCTCGCCGTCTATGCGCGCACCTGTCGGGTGGAGGTAACCGTTCCGTCCGGCGTCGAGGTTATTGGATGGGATGAAGCCGGCGATTTTATCGGGGAGTACCGCAAGGTAAAAGGCCCCGTAGTGAGAGCGACTTATGCCAGCCATGTAGCCGGAAAACCGACGTTCCTCGATATCGGCCGCCCGTTTCCGCAAACACCCCGTTTCAATGTTGTTATATGGGGCGATTATCGTGATAATTTCCCCATACCGCCGGAAGAAAAATATCGTGGACAATTGATAGAAGTGAGAGGGCGAATCCGGGAGCATGAAGGAACTCCGCAGATAATCGTCCAGCAGCCGGAGGCTATTTCAATAATAAATCACTGATAAATATCCAATTATCAATATCCAATGTCCAAGTAAAAATGCCCCATTATCATTGGGCGTGATAGCTTGCATTTTGACGTTTCTGACACTCCGGCTGGGCCTGTCCATTCATAATATACGTTGTAGGGGCGACTGGCGAGTCGCCCTGACAGCGCAATTTTGTCCGTGATCGTTCAGGGGCGAACAGCCATTCGCCCCTACAGTCGATTGAGAGCCAAAAGAAAATTTGAAGGCGTTCAGCATAATCGACCAAACGATATTCCAGGTTGTATTTTCGTTCCTTGGATATTGGATATTTATCCGTACTGCGCCGACAGGCGCCCTGATTTCAGAGCGCATTCTCTGAAAATGCAGGACTATAAAGAAAGAAAGGTAGCACTAAAAGATCATAGTCCAAAGCTTTTCAATATACTGTCCCAGGCTTTGCCATATACCGGCAATCATGATAATCGCGATAACAGGGGGGACTATCCATTTAAGCATAAAAATATAGCCGCCCTCGAAATAGAATTGCCCAACGCCTTTATTGGCTTCTTTCACGCTTTCACGTGCCCCCCAGACGTGCCCTACAAATATGGCGGTCAGGAGTCCACCTAAAGGCAGGAATATGCTGCTTGTGAGCCAATCATATGTATCTAATATATCCATCTCCATGAAACTGAAGCCGGAGAATGTGCTGTAGCCCAGAACAGGGGGGATACCGAACAGAAATATAAAAGCCCCGGTCGTAATAGCTGCTTTTGGCCTCTCCCATCCCCGTTCATCGATTAAATAAGCGACAACAACCTCAAGCAGCGAGATACCGGAGGTCAGCGCAGCGATACTGAGCAGGATGAAGAAAAGGAACCCGAAAAAGTTCCCTAACGGCATCTCAGCAAAGACTGCCGGAAGGGTTATAAAGGTCAGCCCCGGGCCGCCTGCGGGGTCGAGTCCCATGGCGAAAACGGTCGGGAATATAGCGAATCCGGCGACGATGGCGATAAGCGTATCCAACCCGACTACAGAGCCGGCATCAAGTGCGATGTTTTCATTCTTTCGCAAATAGCTCCCGTACGTAAGGATAGCCCCCATTCCCAGGCTCAGTGTGAAAAATGCCTGGGAAATAGCGTCCAGCAGTGTGCGGGCGGTGATTTCAGAAAAGTCCGGGGACAGATAAAATTCCAACCCCGCACCGGCGCCATCGAGCGTAACGCCCCTGATGATGAGCACTATCAGTAGGATGAAAAGTATGGGCATCAGAATCTCAACCCATTTCTGTATGCCTTTCACAACGCCTGCGCTGATTATCAGTATCGTCAAAAGAATGAATACGCCATGCCATCCGACTACTTCTGAGGGCGATTGCACGTGCATATAAAACATATTGGTAAAGTCGACCTCCGCCGTAAACGTAGCGACCATCGCTTTGACGACATATGAGAGTGACCAGCCCGCGACGACAGAGTAAAAGCTAAGGATGACAAAACCGGTGATGACGCCGAGTGCGCCGACAAGCCACCAGGGCGTGTTCGGGGCCAGGCGCTTGAATGCGCCTACAGGATTCCTCTTCGTGCGCCGCCCAAGCGTCATTTCGCATACCATCACGGGCATCCCAAGCAATAAAATCGCTATGATATATATCAGCAGAAATGCAGCACCGCCGTTTTCACCTGCGACATACGGGAAACGCCAGATATTACCTAAACCTATCGCCGAACCGGTAGCGGCGAATATGAAACCGAACCTGCTCGACCAACTCTCGCGTTCCTGATCTCCATCTCCCAAAACGACATCATTATTTTCCCAATCATTCATAATCTATCTCCCGTAGAAAAAATAAAGAATCGTAGAATTTCAGCGTAAATACCCGGTGAAACACGTTTTTACCTTTTTGACTTTGTGACTCCGTGACTCCGCCCTAAGCTCTCCGCCCTAAGCCCTCCGCTCCAAGTTCTCCGCCCTCCACCATAATGCCCTCCCGCATTTTTTTTAAACAGCAGCTTAAGCCTGAGCATAAGCGTTGCAATGTAGTTGCAGAGGTGGCATGATGGTTCGGGATTATAGCGATTAATTTGAATCTTGTCAATGAAATTGCAACCAGGAATTTGAATGGTGAATTAAATTGTGTTAAAATCCCCAAAATTGCTAGTGGTTCATTTTACTTGTTTATACATTCAGCCGGAGCGCCGGTGTTTCAGATGCAAGTTGCAGTGAGGATTCAGACCCTGTCAGGTCGGTGCTGAACGGCAACGCAGCAGGTGAGCCATCGCCGCCCGGCCCTGCGGGAGGCATTCTGAACCACAAAAACAAGTGGAATGGACAACTCGGCTTGGCCGAAAACCCGGCTCGTAGTGGACGCTTTCAAGCGTCCAGGGGAGCGCGTAGCAATTTGCGAACTCCGGAGCCCTTGGAAGGGCTCACTACGAACCTTTTATTGCCTTTTCGGCCGAGCTTCCAGGATATGTAATTGACATACTTACGGAGGGTGATATGGCGCAAAGGGCGATAGTTACGGGGCGCGGCGGTACCGGTAAAAGCACCTTTACGGCTTTATGTGTGAAAGCGTTAAACTCTGTTCCTTTGGTTATTGATGCTGATCCCGACCAGTGCCTGGCTCATTTGCTGGGCGTTGATCTCGAAAAGGATGGTGTTAAAACCGTATCTGAGGCCATGTACGATATACAACAGGGGGAGACGGATAAATCGCTCGATTCCATGCCTCTTTCCCAGAAAATCGACTATCTCATGCAGATGTCCTGCCTGTATGAATCCTCCGATTTCGACTTGCTTACGCTCGGTGTGAAGTGGACACGTGGATGTTATTGTGCACCTAATAATGCCCTGCGGAGCCTGATTGCTGAGCTGGCTTCAAACTACACGCAGACGTTTTTTGACTCCCCCGCCGGTCTCGAACATATTAATCGTAAAGTCGTGAGCAATACAGACGCTATTTTCGCTATAGCCGATCCGTCCACTAAGGCTATCAGAAACGTTAAACGTATCGAGACTATGGCCAGGGAAATCGATTTTGAGTATCGCAATCTTTACATCGTCGCCAATTACCGGTTCCCGCCTGCGAGTATGAAAAGATTGGAAGATGTCGATGGGAATGCCGAGTTTATTGGGAAAGTCGAGAGCGATCCGCTGGTAGAGGAGTATGATTGGTGCGGGCGTTCCCTGCTTGAACTCCCCGACGATTCACCGGCCTTTATCTCAGTAAAACAAATGTTTGAGAATATCGCTTGACAAATAGAAGGTTTGATTGTATAATATTGTAAATCGAAATTTGCAAGTTCTCATTAAACTACGTAAATGATGATTTAACAGGGTTTACTGAATATCTTTCACATCTTATTTTTGTAAATTTTCTTTTTTAAGGTGGTAAACGCATGAAAATCGCCATCACGGGAAAAGGCGGAGCAGGTAAGACGACATTATCAGTTTTTCTTGCCCGCTTTCTTGCTGACCGTGGCGATGATGTTTATCTTATAGATGCCGATCCGGATGCCAATGCCGGACTGGCCCTTGGTCTTGCCCCCTCTCAACATCCCCGCCCCCTGTCCGAATTAAAGGACCTTATCGCTGAACGCACAGGCTCTGATTCCGGTTACGGCAGTTTTTTTAAACTTAATCCGAAAGTTGACGATATACCCGATACCTATTCCGTTGATGCCGCGGGCGTGAAACTGTTGCGTACCGGCAGGCTCAAAAAAGGCGGGAGCGGATGCTATTGTCCGGAAAATGCTTTTCTGAAATCCATTCTTTCGCATATGTTCTTCAGCAGCGATTCTTGGGTGATCCTTGATATGGAAGCTGGAATTGAGCATCTCGGAAGGGCGACGGCTCAGGGAGTCGATGCGATGCTGGTGGTGGTCGAGCCCGGGCAAAGAAGCATTCAAACTGCGCATGATGTGGCAAAACTCGGTTCTGATATTGGAGTGACCAATATCGGCGCCGTTATAAATAAACTAAGCGAAACTCAGGGTGAGGAGATAAAACATCGCCTCGAACCTATTCCCGTTTTAGCTCAAATCCCCTATGATGAAAATGTCGCAAATGCTGATATGAAAGGCATTTGTGCCTATCAGGGGGGCGAGAACCAGGTGAGAATTGTTGAAAATTTGATAAATAACCTTCGGTAATCAGGCGGATAATTCGTTCCTTGACTGAAAAATCCCGAATTCCGGTTGCTTCTTCGGCAAAAGTCATTAGTCACTGTAAGAAAACTGTTTGACATTTAATTTTTTTACTGACGCGTATAAATCGAATCTCAAACGTTACAATATAAAGGAGGTTGCATATGGCTGAGAAGACGAAAGGTAAAGTCAGGAGTGTTGACCCGGCGGCGCAAAAGATGGTGGAGCACAGCGCGGAGAAAGGTTTTAATCTCGCATGGGATCGTTACGAAGCCGTTCAGCCACAGTGTCAGTTCGGGACATTGGGACTCTGCTGTAAGAACTGCATGTTAGGGCCGTGCCGCATCGATCCGTTTGGCGAAGGCGCGGAATGCGGCGTATGCGGCGCGACGGTTGATATTATAGCGGCCAGGAATCTGGCTCGACATGCTGCGGTAGGCACCGCCTCGCACTCCGATCATGGGCGTGATGTTGTCCATACTCTGCGGCTTGCGGCACAGGGCAAAGCGGAAGGGTATCAGGTCAAGAACGAAACAAAACTGCGAAAACTCGCGGAAGAATTCGGACTTGATGCGGCGGACAAGAGCGTCGGTGATCTGGCGCAGGAGGTGGCCGAACTCGCTTACGCTGACTTCGGACGCCAGGAGGGCGTCTTGCGACTGGTTAACCGCGCGCCGGAGCCGCTCAGGGAAAAATGGAAACAGGCGGGCGTGACACCCGGCGGTGTGGATGCCGAAGTGGTCAGAGCACTTCATGCCACCCACATGGGCGTGGATAACGAACCCGTCCATATCCTGCGCACCGCTATAAAAACCTCACTCGCCGACGGATGGGGCGGCAGCATGTACGCTACCGACCTGAGCGACGTGCTCTTTGGCGGGCCCGACCCGCTGAAATCCCGCGCCAACCTCGGTGTCATACGCCCTGAGGCCGTCAACATCATCGTCCACGGCCATGAACCGACGCTCTCAGAGATGATCGTCGCCGCCTCCCAAACACCCGAAATGAAGGCAAAAGCCGAAGATGCGGGCGCCGACGGCATCCAGATCGCCGGTATCTGCTGCACCGCCAATGAAATCCTGATGCGCCACGGTATCCCGATCGCCGGTAATTTCCTCCAGCAGGAACTGGCCGTCGCTACCGGCGCCGTGGATGCGATGGTGGTCGATGTGCAGTGTGTCTTTCCCAATGTCAGCCAATATGCCTCCTGCATGAGCACGCGCTTTATCTCTACTTCAGCCAAGGCCCAGTTCGAAGGCCTGGAACATGTGGAATTCGAGGAAGGGAAGGGCCTGTCGGTAGCGAAGCAAATAGTTGGCAAAGCCATAGAAGCTTTTGCAGAACGTGGCGATGCTGAAACGCTCGTGCCGCCGGAGAACGAGGAACTGGTGGCCGGATATACCGTCGAAAGCATCTTCTCGACGCTCGGAGGCCGCTACCGTCCCTTGCTGCGCCCGCTCAATAACGCGATTAAGGACGGGCGCATTCGCGGAGTGGCCGGCGTCGTCGGTTGTAATACCGTCAAAATGACACATGATGAAGGACACCTGAAAATGGTCAAAGAACTCATCCGCAATGACGTGCTGGTCGTGCAGACCGGATGTTCGGCCATTGCCTGCGGTAAGGCCGGGTTGATGAAACCTGAAGCGGCCGAGGTCTATGCCGGTGAGGGGCTGCGGGAGGTCTGCCGCGCCGTCGGTATAGCGCCCGTACTGCATGTCGGTTCCTGTGTCGATAATACCCGCATACTCATGGCCTGCGTGGAGATGGTGAAAGAGGGGGGGATCGGTGATGATATCTCCGAGCTGCCCGTTGCTGGCGCTGCTCCCGAGTGGATGAGCGAGAAGGCCATCGCTATCGCCCTGTATGTTGCTGCCAGCGGCATATACACCTGCCTCGGCGAATCGTTCCCTATCATGGGCGCGCCCAAAGTCCGCGATTATCTGCTGCGCGGGATGGAAGAAGATTTCGGCGGCAAACTCGCCTTCCAACCCGACCCCGTTAAGGCCGCCCGGCAGATGATTGAACATATCAATTCCAAACGGGAGGCGCTCGGACTGGATGATATGATGAATGAGCCGGTTCCGCCGGTGAAAGAAACTGCCGAAGTGGGAAGTTAATCCCATGAAAGTTTTATCCCGATGAGTATCACACTAAAACAATGAGGGAGTGAATAAAATGCTAACTGAACAGACCACATCCGAAGGCGAGGCGATCGTTGTTGATTTATATAAATGCCTGGCGTGCAAAGGATGCGAAATCGAATGTGCTTTAGTGCACAGCTCAACGTCAGATATTGAGGAAGAATTTATATCAGGCCGCCCGCTCGTGCCGCGTGTCAGGGTTATCGCCGCCGCCGGCAGAGCCGTTCCGCTGCAGTGCCAGCAGTGCGAAGATGCGCCATGTGTCGAGGTCTGCCCGTCGGGTGCATTGTATAAGGACGGCATTACCGGGCGCACTTTGACAGCCGTGGGAAAATGTATAGGATGTAAATCATGCATCTTTGCCTGCCCGTTCGGCGCTGTCGAATGGAATACCGGCCAGCATCGTTTGATTAAATGCGATCTCTG
>PUNP01001007.1 GCA_003551785.1 Candidatus Brocadiaceae bacterium
CGCCCGCCGAGCATGTGCTCCTCCGGCATCAGTTCGTTCCATTTATCGCCGTAGGCTTTCATTACCTCCGCATCAGGACGCCCTTCGAGCATCAGCAGGTCCAGTGCGTCGCTGTGGTCTCCGCTTTCGAGGAACGAACGTCCGAGAAAATCCTCGACCGCGGGCTTCTGGCGACGGCGCACGCTGCTTCTGAGACGAAGCGGCGCTTTGGCGCGCACGTAGTGTTCGGACAGTTCCCGGAGCAGCTCCCGTCCGTCGCCCATCGCCACGGCGTTGATTTCTTCGGTGCCGCCGCGCCGCGCTTCCCGAATCCTTTTTTGTGCTTCGTATGCGTGCTGCTGGTAGGGGGTGACGAGCCCTTCAGCAGAGGCTATTTTGGAGCCTTCCTCGCCGGCGGCGAAGCGGACGAACTTGCGCGCAAGCTCCGGAGCACCGGGACGCAGGTAAAGCACGAGGTATTCACTCAGCGGATAGTCCTCCTGGATGATCGGCTCGGTGCTCGGAGCGACAAACGGCCCGTCTTCGGTCGCTCCGACCTCGACGACCCTGACGCCGGGAATCTCCCGGCCCTGCCACAGCAGCGTTCCCATAGCGTCTCTTTCTTCTGCGACCTTGTCCGCAACTGCCCGCGGGCTGCAGCAGACCTCCATATCGCGGCGGAAGGAATAAATCCGGCCGGTGTAGCGTCCGTCTATTAGCATCAGTGTGCGGCGAATGACATGTGTGCTTATCGAATGCCATTTTGATTCGCCGTAGTATCTTCCTCCATCTGCGCCCGCTTCGCGTTCGGTTCCCGTCGTCATACGAAGGGTCTCCCGCACTCTGCCTTCACTCATCTTCCGGAGGCGACTGCGCGGGTGAACGACAACGGCGGTCCTGGCCTGTCCGATGATGAACTTTTCATACGGTTCGGCCCCGTCTTCTTCTTCTGTTTTCGAGGTAATATCGACCGGCTCGTAGTGCATGAGGATATCTGCCTCACCGTCGGCGAACCGTTCGGTGCAGTCGCGGTCGGCCCATCTCTCGACGGTAAAGCTTTCCTTCGGAACACCGCGTTCCTCGCAGAACGCGCGAAGCATCCTTGCCACTATCGGAAAGCCCCACTGGTGTCCGCCGGCAACGCGCACGGGCCGACGGACAGTGTGTTCGCTTGCCACGGATACTGCGGTTGCGAAAACCAGCGACACGGCCACGAACTTCACAGCAAATCTTTTTGCTTTATGACTGCAATTCATCTTCTACCCTCATTCCGGACGGTGGTAAAGGATTTCGGACAGATACGTGATCTCAAGGAGTTACGGTACGGTTGCATTGTCCGCTGACGAAGTCCTTTCATCAGATCAAGAACGCTACAAATCAAATTGCCTAACCCGAATGAATCGGAAAAGTGGCAAGCATAAAACGATGAAAAATGGAAAAAAAGCATTTACATATCGCAAGTTCACGTTCCAGAAAACAATCTTTTTGCCAAAAAAACAACAAAATTACAAAAAAATATTAAAGCTCCTTTCTTACCTTCAAAAACTAACATTCTAAGCCATATATATCGCTTTTTTTCGCCGTGTCTGTCTCGCCATAAAAGGCTTGTTCCGAAGGTGAAATTACGAATGCTCTAATTTTTTTTATATTCCAGAGCTTCCTCACAAACTCTTTGCAATTGCTCCACCACCACCTTATATCGGGGTTCCTCAAAACCACTGTGATTTTTCAAATCTTCCAGCATCTTACGTAACCCTGCCATTGTCCTCTCAAAACTGCCATAGGTTATGTCTTGCTTTCTCAAACTATCCAGGGCATCACCTGCGGCCCTGGAGATCCTCTGCAGATAGTGGTGGAAAACCCGAGACTTTAAATGTGACTCCCTTTCGGCCCGCTCCCTTGCCTCCGCCTCTCGTTGCTTTTGTAACTCGTCCCAGACGGTTTCAGTAGCCTTACGGATTGTTTCTTTGCCATGCATCGTTTCCAAACGATCAAAAACTTCTCGATCGATCTCTTCAACTGTTCCTTTCAATTCCTCATACTCTTCCCCAGTAATATCACCATGTTCCCTATCAACCTCAAGTATCATCGTAAACAGCTCACTTTTCTGCTGTTGTCTAGAAATTAAAACATGTAATTCCTCGGGCTCCAGACCCACAGATTCGGCCTTGGTTAATCGCCTATAGATGTCTTCTTTATAACTTTCTATTCCATATTTTTTTTCTTCGTAATTAGACTCCACTACATGTTCTCTTTTTTGTTCGGCTTGCGTTCTCATTCTCTGCCTTGCGCCTCTTGTATCAGCATCATTATTTCCATTACCATTTGGTTTTTCGTGCTCGAAAGAGGTCGCACCTTTAAACATGCTTCTCTTTGATCTGACATTTGACATGTCCCAGTTATCTAGCGACTGGTTGAAGGAGGCCGCCCCCCAGAACATACCCGTCATACTTTCGACATTGGAAACATCCCAATCACCGATTGGTTGATTAAAGGACTCCGCACCGCGAAACATCCCGTGCATAGTTTTTACGCTGGATACATCCCAATCTCCTATCGACTGGTTGAATGATGTGGCGTCCGAGAACATACTATCCATATTTTCAACACCGGATACATCCCAATTATTCAGCGGCTGATCAAAAGACGAGGCACCCATAAACATGTCCCGCATGTCCTTGACACGGGAAACGTCCCAGTCTCCTATCGGCTGATTGAACGTTTCAGCTCTTTTAAACATGGAACTCATATCTCGAACGTTGGATACATCCCAATCCCCAATAGAACGGTCAAAGGAGTATGAAGAATAAAACATGTACGACATGTTTTTAACACTGGATACGTTCCAGTTCCCTATCGGCTGATTGAAGTTACTGGCGCCACTAAACATCCTTGCCATATTTTGCACATTCGATACATCCCAGCCGCTAACGGGAGCATTAAACGCTGACCATGAAAACATCCATGACATATCCTTCACACTGGAAACATCCCACTCCTCAAGGGACTGATTAAACGATCTTGTCCTTAAGAAAGCCGCCCTCATACTTTCCACATTAGAAACATCCCACGTGTCTATAGGTCGATTAAACGACGCGGCCATATAAAATATAGCAGTCATATCTTCAACACGGGACACGTCCCAGTCCCCTATCGGCTGATTGAAGTTGATGGCATGCCTGAACATCTCACTCATGTCTTTAACGTTCGATACGTCCCAATCCCCGATCGGCTCGTTAAATAGCGTCGAGCCAAAAAACATACGCGACATGTTTTCAACGCTGGACACATCCCAGTCCCCTATCGGCTGATTGAAAGAAGGGGCTCCCGGCAGCGTCAACAGCCTTGACATTCTTCTGTTATCTTTATCGCGGGGGTTACCAACCTGGGTAAAGTCCGACACAGCGGAAAACATGCCTTCCATGTCTTTGACACTTGACACATCCCAGTTGTTGATCGGTCGTGTAAAATTCACTGTGCCGGAAAACATATAGCTCATATCTTCAACATTCGAAACGTCCCATTCCCCGATTGAACCGTTAAAGTGCAAAGCGCCGCGGAACATTCCCGACTTATCTGTAACACTCGAGACATCCCAATCGTTTATGCCCGGCACGTCAGTCAGCGAGCGACAGTCCCGGAACGCGTTTCTTAAAGTTGTTGTACCCACAAGGTCGGGGCTATCCTCCGCGGTAATCTCCAGATTTTCGCAACCATAAAAATATCCTCCGTCGCTGCCGAAAACTAGCGGTCCCCATTGTTTTATTTTAGTAATTTTTCCCTTATCCCCCTTATTCTGAAACGCCCAGCCACTTATTTTGCCCGTTATCACCATGGGGTAACTCCCCGCCCTTTCGTAGGTATGCGTCGTCTCGGGCTGGTCATATGATGTTATTTGGCTTTGATTGCCATCGCCCCAGTTCACAGTAAAATCATACTCTCCGCCCTCACGCAGCGGAAGCGTAATGCTGCGATCTTCGAGAGAAACCTTCCACCTGGTGACGAATGCCTGTTCTGTTAGAACGACCGGGTCTATCTCAACGAACACTGCCCGCGAGCGCAGAAATAGCAGAAGAAGCACTGCGGCTGTTAAAAAGGGAACGAGAATTTTTAAAAATTTTTTCATTAAGAAACCTCCATTTTAACGAATTTTGCAAAAAAACAGACTTGCCGTGATGTAGATATTAGGGCCCGCTGGTGAGAAACGGCCTGTAGTCCACCCAGTCGCTTATGTAGCTTCCGTTTTCGGAACTGTTGTCATCTCCGTCTTCCCGATTGTGCGTATTGGGACCGTCCGGGTCGCCCCAGTAGTTGTTTTGAGCATCGATATACTCCGGCCCTGACCATACATAAACTGCAACACAGTTTTCAGGATGGTTATAACCGATAAATATGTTATCTCGCAATTTTACCGGGTCCTCACCAGCCTGAATGGCTACACCTATTCCGGAATTTTGCGAGTTAAATCCATTATATTCTATCTCAATGTTATCCTCAATGCTACCACAGAAAATATCATACTTTGAGTTATCCCAAAAAAAATTGTCATATACCTTAAGAGGGGAATGCTGATCGAGATATAGTCCAACCATATTGTACTTAAACTCATTTTTTTGGAGCGAGTCCGGTATTAGCATATCGGTACCCTGGAGCCGTGTATATCCAACTCCCTCATGGTTCTGAATCAAGTTGTTTTCTATATCGAAAAAAGTATTTGCACTGGCCCTTTTGGGTTCAAGAAAGAATATTCCAGAAGTTTTCCAATTATCACCCACGTTACTCGCGGCAGAATTGGCGGATATCTCGGCATTCTTTATAATAACTTGCAGACGTGGCGCACCCAATTCTAATTTTTCTCCGAAAACCCCACCACCGTCTCCCTCTGTGCTATTACCCTCTATCAGATCTCCTTCGGTGAGGGAAAGATGTGTCCGGGGAGTAAACACAGAGGCCGAAGTTATGCGGGAATAAGCGGCGACTCCTCCGCCTCCATCCCCGGAATCATTGAACCTTATCCAGTTTTCCCCGAGAGATTCAATATAGTGGTTTCTAACAGATATCCCCCCACCTTTCTGGTCCGCTTCATTGTATCGAATGCGAGAGTTCTCAACCTTTATTTTATTTAATTGTTGCCAGCTGTTAAGCGACGCATGTATACCGCCGCCATGTTCGCTTGAGAAATTACCGTCTATGGCTGCATTTTTAATATCACCTGTTCCGTCTGCTCCGAAATTGATTCCCCCGGCACCATCCCCGGATTCATTCTCAGAAATTGTATCATCTTCGGAATTGATATGGGACTTATTAAAAACAGAAACACCTCCGCCGTCACCCTGAATTCCATTGTTCTCGTAAGCGTTCTCTATGGAAGTAATTACGCTTTCTTTTCCGGCAATATACAGCCCACCACCGCGAGTTTCATTATTGTCATTATCGTCATGATGGACCAACATACCATTACCCTTTATCTCATTTTCTCTTATTAGCCCTCTTGCACCATATTTTGCGCCATAGTACCCTGCAGTGGGAGTTGCAGCTGTTAGGTTCTCCCAACTATCATATTTGCCTGCTATCCCGATCCCGCCCCCAACAATAACGTTCTCGTTCTCAGAAATGGTATTTCTTTTAACATGGCCAAAGTAAATATCGTTTTTTGTTCCCTGGATTCCAATGCCACCACCATACCTACTTCCAAGATTACTTGTTATCACGTTATTTGTGATATTATTATATGTGCAATCTCGGAGAAATATACCTCCACCAGCTAAAGCTGCATTACCAGTAATTTCGCATTCCTTGATAAAAACATTCACGCTGTCTTTGAAGAAAATACCTCCACCCTTGCGCGGGTCAATCGCCACATTATCAGAAATTACATTCAAAGAAATAGTTATATTTTGCGTTTCAATTCCTGATATTCCGCCGCCACCATAAACACTCGCAGGTGCATTGCCTTTTGTTATTTTAAGCGCAGATATCTGTATATTGTTTTTACCATCAATTTCGAAAATACTCCCGGCATAGCCTCCGTCAATAACCGGAAGATTACCGAAGTTGAAATTATAATATTCTTCAGGATATTCTTGAAAAAAGCTGCCGCCAAGTCCTACCACCAGCAGGCCGGAGGAGTCAACATTCAGGGAGTGTTCGTTGTAATCTCCCCTGGCAATTGCTACGTTGTCTAAGGATGAAGCATCCCCTAAAGCGTCCAGGATGCTGAGATATGCTTCCCAATCTTCAACGTCAAGCTCTCCGGCTTCGTTCACCAGCTTTATATTGCCGGATCGCGGTAATACCGGACTGCAACTCACCCTTACCGTATCTCGACAAAGTTCATCGCCTTCATGATAAATTATCAAGGCTATATCCACCACACCTGTTTCTCTCCCTTCAATCTCCCAGATCCCTGATAAATCTTCCGGTTCTATCTCTGCTTCATTCTGGCCTTCTGGGAGAAATACAGAGGAGTCTCTAAGTATCCTGACATCTCCCTTGACTGAAGTAGAGGGGCCGATTTTCTCCAGCCTAAAAGTCAAATCAGACAATATATTTACATCCTCCGGTAGCACTTCCATCGGCATCTCAACGCGGGTGCCATCATGACTTGTATCATGTCCTGGAGTGTAAATTTTAATGATGCTTCCCTCTGAATGTTTTTTATCTTCTGCAACTATTTGGCCTTCCAATCTGGTTATATCTGCATTTGCCTGAATCACAACAACATCCCTCTCGTCGCCAAAGTCGCCAGGGTCTTCGGTGTCGTGGACATTTGGACACTCTGCGGTAACGTTGTATTTGCCCGGATCAAGGTCAAGCTGGGCCGGAACGAATCCGTAGGTGATACCCGTATCGGAGTGAAGTGCGTCACCGGTTCTTTCGCCTTCTTCGTCTGTCTCCCAAAGTTTCCATTCCACATCCTCGGGTGTCTCACAATAGAATGCATCGTTGTCCAGGTCCAGTTTAAGATCATCCACCGGCTCTTCGCTCTCATAGCATACATACAGTGGCTTGGTCTCTTCATGGTTTTCGCCGTGCTTGATTACTATGCCAACCACCACAAAATCAAGTCTTCTCTCAAAGTCAGTACCACTATGCTCTACTTTCAGCGTATACTTGCCCGGGTCGATGGCGGCTTGCATATCTTCATAGTCTGCATGCGTCAAATCGCCGTTGTACAGAGGATTACCAGGGTCCCCACCGTCGGGGAATATTACCCATTGATAATCGGCAAGGTATGCATCTTTAAGCTGGATAATAACTTTTCCCTTATCACCGCCCATCTGACAATACAAAATATCAGGGTCATTATCCCCGTCATCGTAGACAAACACCTCGGGCTTGTGGCCATCTCTCAGATATAGACGGCCGGCTTCACAAGCCTGTGCGTCTGCCCAAAGCTCACGCTCATCTTCTCCGACTCCCACTTCATTCCTAACTTCTACCACGACAACATAGTAAATCGATCCGACGCTTTGCCGATTCTCGACCCTCACTTCGACCTTATCTTTCCCTGGCACTTCTCGAGGATCCTCTACTATCCAGTCCAGTGTGGCGTTGTCATCATAAGGATCGGGCCAGACTCCCTTCGTTATTCCCCGCACGTTTTCGTTCTGAACCTGGATCCAATCCGGGTAGCCGGTAGCCGGTTCCTTAAACCGGGCATTAGGAGGAATATTATCTAAAGGTCGCTGATGCTCAAGTACTGCCCACGGTTTCGCTTCATCATTATACGTCTCCGCCCGAACGGTCGCAACAAAACAAAGGGCCATCATTACTGCAATGATATAACTCTTCACCTTTTCATCCTCCTGTTATCGTTTTTTCTTAATTCTAGGTAGTAGATTGTCCCGCACCCGCTCGCTCCAGCGCGAGTCGGGATAACGCTCAAGATACAGCTCAAACGCATGCTGCGCCGCAACGTAATCCTTCTTGTTTTCGAATCCAAAAATGCCATAA
>PUNP01001030.1 GCA_003551785.1 Candidatus Brocadiaceae bacterium
AAAAAATACAATTTAATTTTTGTTGATGGGAGAAATAGAGTAGCTTGTCTTGAAAAGGCTAAAGAACTTCTTCTTCCAAAAGGGAATGTTATTTTACATGATTCTGAACGGACTAAATACCAGCAAGGATTTGAAGGTTATGCTTTTCAAACAATTGGCTCTTCCCCGCAATTGTGGCATGGTCAATTGAAAATAGAAAAATAAAAGATAAGCAGAGTAAATAATATAAAACCGATGCAGTTTGTTTGGTTATAAAAAACACTAAAATGACTTACGAAGGTTTTCTTAATCTTGTCAAGAATGAGGTTCGCGGTCGCGACTGGGATGATATTTCCGACGCCCGCAAGCGCGATATTGCGTATTCATCCGTGCTGGCCGTTGGCGCCAATGCCGACATTACAAGGTTGCAGGCCGAAGACTTCGATCTCGCGCCACATTTAATACTGGGTCATGACGAGCTTTATAAGGCGGAGCTGCCGGCAGAATTGTTCCATTACCGGGAAGACAATGGGATTATCCATATAGAATTTGATAATGGTGTCATTAAGTATCCACGGCTCAATAACAGGCCATTCAGTAGTCTGAGGATGCTTGAAAACAATGAATGGTATAGCGATGAGCCGTTTATGCATTTTGACGCTCAGGCGCGAGCGCTGTATTTAATAAACTCCACAACAGCAAAACTCCGGTACATCAAACTATTTACACAAGTAACTGCGGCCAATGAGAGTAGTCTGGAGGTGCCTCTTGGCATGGGAGACGTGCAGCAGGCGGTCCATGTCATGTCGGTGTATCTGAAATCTCTCGATATCCGGGATGCGGCCGAAGCGAGTGTCCACGGGATGGTTGGCCAAATGCTGAGCATCCAAAGAGAACAAGTAAATGCCTAAAATTGTAAAATCAGACATATTAAAGGTTTTAAGGGATCGTGTCGATGCGATGCAGGATTCCGGCATTGTCCTTCCAAACATGCAGGAAAAAATGTCTGGTGGCGGTGTTTTGATGGACGCGCTGTATTACGCCACACTTAGCTTTGCATCGCTTCCAGACCCGTCAAGACTCGAATATTTAAAGGAAGAGCACGATGCCACTCCGCCTGATTCAAATCCTATTGTGGCTCCCGGGGTCCGGGAAATAGATCTGCCGGCAGAAAGGCACAAAGACAGGCAGGACGGTGGTGTGTTGTATGTGTTGACTGATGGAGTCCGGCGATCACCGGTATTTCACAGAACGTTTGATCAGTTTGTGGGCTTGGTGGGATCTCTTTACTCGGAAGACCATGGAGATCACACAATAAGCCTTGTTGACGGGAGGTTGTATGCATTAAAAGATACGCCGATAAAAATAGGATATGTAACAACGCCTCCACTGATTGAAGGCCAAGATGAAATATTGATTGACACAAGGTACCGGAATGAATTGGTGGAAATGACAGTTTCAATATTGCTAAACAGATTTGCAAGGCCTGGATCATTCGGGGCTCGCGAACAAAAAGAAGAGGAAAAAGATGGCTAAAATAAACAAATCAAGGCTTATTTCTCTTGTCCGTACCAGATTTGAAAGCATGGATCATGCCGGAGTCAAAAGCGGCAGCATTGTTCTTTCAAGGCTGAATGTGGAAAAAAGGATTGAGTACGAGATCTTGGTGGCTATGAGGCACTTCGCCAGCATATCGCCTGCTTCCAAGCTAAAGCACTTGTTTGTAAAAGGCGGCATTGTCACTCCGTATCATACTTATGACTCGGGCGTTGCGATGTATGAGCTCCCGGACGATTGCCACTCAAACAGGTCGGATGGTGGAATCCAGATGGTCGAATTTAATGGAGAGCAATTTAACGCTGTTTTCCACAGGGGGATTGATTCCCTGAAAGCGATCGCTGATAACATCTATATTGACTCGGACGGGTATCATGTGATAGATCTCGAAAAAGGCTATTTGTATGCCAAGAAAGATATCGATGTCGTGTTCCACTATATCAAAACTCCGCCCGACCCGACCAGTATAAAAGAATTGCCAATTGATGATCAGTACGAGAAGCAATTGCTTGAACTTACCGTCACGGCGCTGATTCAGTCATTTATAGACCCAGCAATGCCGGGGACAGACCAAGAAGCCGAACAGCAGTCTGAAAACAGGGCCAATGCATAAATTTACTCTTGACGATATTAATTACTACCTGCAGGTCTTTGCCGAATTCGGCCAGGATATAAGCGGGCTTGTCGATCAAAACATGTTGCCGTTTGCGGACCAGATAGGTGCGGATTTTTTGGACTCTGCTATACAGTCAGAGTATCAAAGCGATGCTATGCACCAGCTTGAATACTGGATATTGAAGGACAAGGCTGGCGAGGTGGTTAATTATATTGAGCATGATAATATAGACAGAAATTACCAATCAACGGCGTGGCGCGTATTCCGGAGTCAGAAAAACCAACCGGAGCACACGGCATTGGTGAATCTGATCAAGCCAAACGCCGACCGGATAATTTCTCAGATTCTTGGCGTGGGCAATGATTTTGGGGCCCAGCACAAAGCGCCCAATGAAAAAGAAATTGTCCGGAGCATGAATCATGTCAAGCAAGAGATTGTTGAGTCCAATAACTTTGACATAGTATGGAATGACTGTATTGATGATGCTGTGAATTACGGCTCTGGCGTAATGATGATTGATTACAAAAGGAACAGATCAAACCCCGATTTGTTATATTTTCTGGAAAAATTAAGCAACGGCGAATTGCTTGATGAATATGAGTTTATGAGGCTGAGGCAGGCTCTTTATCATCATCACATAAAGCGCATAGACACATTTAATGTGGTTCGCCACAGAAACGCCGTCGATAAAAATTCAAGAAGCCTGAACGATCCGAGCCACAGATGGATCCATATTAACGAACCTGTTTCGGTGGCTCAGGCAAGAGTGGATTTCCCGGAGTTCGCCGATCAGATTGTCCCGGATATCGATTATCATTGGAAAGAGCTTAACCCGGTTGGTTTTCTGAATTATGATGTTGGCGACATGGTGACAAGGTATGATCATTTTATAAGATTCCCGATCAAGCAATCTGTTGGTTTTGGCGTAAATCGCCAGCTCCATACGGGTGAAGATGTGGTGCACCAGACTCATAAAGAGGTGGAAAGATATGCCATAGCTCATGTTGTCCGGTTCCCGGGTGTCGGGGTTGTGGATATGTCAGTTGATAAATTTGATCATAACCGGTTCCCGATGGAACAGATCGTGATCAACTCTTCTAAGTATCATGCCTGCGGCATCGGTTTTTGTAAATACGGCCTTGACTCCCAGAAGATCTACAATATGTTCCATAACGGAATATTGAAATATATGGGACGTCAAGTAAAAGGAGGCGGCATTATTGATTCCAGGCTGAATGTTACGCCGAGTCAATTGCGAAGATTATCGATTCCCGGCGAATTTGTGGAAGCTACCGTCCCGGATCATTTACAACACCGGAAGCTATCAGAGTTGATTCATTTTAACCAACCGCCGAGCTTCCCGTCGGCCTATGGGGACGTTATGGCACTGGAGTCCAGGGCTATTGATGAGTCGATGAGTGTTCCGGATTCGTGGAAAGGAATACAGCAAGGCACATCCGGCGAGCAAGAGGCCATACTGCAAAGACAAGCATCGATGGTCCATTTGAAGCATGAAAGAGTTGTAAGGAACAGCATTCACCAGCTTGCTATTATCGTGTTTTCAAACATCGTGCAATTTGAGCGGGATCCATTGGCGTTTTATCGCCAGGATCATCTTACGGGAGAAGATATCTTGGTGCAACTCAATGTCCCGATGGGTTTTGTCCCGATGTTTAATAGCCATATCGGTGAATACGAAGCTATTCCTCAAAAAGTTCACAATGCACTGGCCGGCCTGCAGTATAAAATCCATGTAACACCCGATTCATCTATTCCAACTGATCCGGCACAAAGACAGGCGTTTCTGGGCGAGGTGTTCCAGGTTATTGACGAAAAGGCCAGGGATCCTATAAGCAGAAGGATCCTGCGAGCCCGAAACAATACAACGTGGAACCTTGACATTGTTGATGAAATTCTCGATGCTGCAGAGCAAATAGAGAAACAACAACAAGAAGCACAGACGCAACAGGTTCTTGAAGAGAGAGAGTTTGAGAAAAACAAAGAATTAGCGGAACTTGAAATCAAGGATGATTCAAACAGATTGCGTGAAAGACAGATCGATCAGCAGCCGGTTCGTGATGCAATGAAGCTAACGGCCGACAAATGGCAATCGCTGATACCGGTTCTTGCACGCTACGTAAAGAAATATATACAAGATAACGATCAACAAAGTGGAGAAGATTATGCCAGAGAACAAACCGATCCAATGGTCAGAAAAAGGTGATGAGCAAGTCAAAGATCCCGTAGCTACCCTAAAAGAGGAGATCGCAGGTGAGATGGATAAAGAATCGCCCGGAGGCGTCCCAGAGCCGGGTGTTAGCTGGGACGGGCAAGGGGAGGATGCCGGTGAAAAACCCGGCGACGAAACGCCTGACGAAACGCCTGACGAAACGCCTGATGAAACGCCTGACGAAACGCCTGACGAAACGCCTGATGAGACCAGCGAGGAAATAGAAGAAGAGCCGGAAGACGACACTGTGTTTTATGACCCGCAAGAGCATTATCCCGGTTCCGACGTGCATCCGAATACGTTTAAAGACCGGTTTAAAGCCATCGAAGGCGCTCATGCTAAGGTGAATTATTTGTTGAACCTTGCCAAAGGTCTGGAAGGAGAGGGCGTTGATATTAATGTTATCGATTTGCCGGGGTTGGCCGACGGGAATATGGATAACCTGAAAAAATATCTCGACATCAATGCTTTGGACGAGGATTTATCGGATGATGACAAGCTCCGGGAGTTTATATTCCAGGCAGACAAAACCATCCCGGTTGTCAAAAACGCACTTGAGGAAGAGACGAAGGAAAAGAC
This sequence comes from Candidatus Brocadiaceae bacterium, assembly GCA_003551785.1. The sequence goes on from PUNP01001030.1 coordinate 4,962, forward strand.
CCATGCAGAAAAACTTTCCAATCTCGAAAGCAGCGTGGCTACGCTGGAAGAAGAAGCCCGTGATGCCATCGAGGAAATTGGTGTAACCCAGAAAGAGTATGGTGGGAAAGGGCCGAGGCACTTGGTCCGCATCATAGACCAAAAAATCAAAGATGCCGACGAAGAGCGCCGCCCAGAGCTTGAGGAACATCGGGACAAAGTGCTCAGATATTTTAACAAGGCGTCAGAGCTGGTCGAGTTCCAAAAGCAGAACACCCCCCAACAATCCAATGAGAACCTGCAGGAGGATATTGATAAGGCTTACAAGCAGTTCCAGAGATATAATAAGTCTCATGAAGTATTCAAAGCCATTGATGACCAGATGTTGAAATCCTATTTGGCTTTTATGGAGTTTCATCGGTCGAAATATGATATGACAAAGCCTGCAGAATGGAAGAAGGGTTTAATGGATTTTGATGTTCAGCGAGAAAAGCTGAAAAAGAAATATTACACCAAAAAAGCCCAAGAGGAAGTCGAGAAGGGCAAAAGCGTCCAGCCGCCTGCAAAACCGCGCAGGGACAAAAACGAGCCTATCAGATGGGCGGAACAAACAAAACAGGCCGACGACTGGCTCCAGCGAGAGAAGGACAACCTGGTGAGGGAAATGGATGCAGAATCACGACACAGATAACAAACCATAACAATCATGTTTAAACAATTTTCAGTTGAAGGCGTTTTTTGCCGTATCTACCGTCATGGCACCGTGAAGATAATGCCCGGCAGGCATACGCTACCCAAATACAAAGACCCCAAAACCGGACTGTTGAAAGTGCGGATTGCCGATAAAGAGCATGACTTGGCAACACTTGTGCTGACTCACTACGGAACCAAGCCAGATGAAGAAGTCGTCCCGAGGTTTATAGATGGGTGTTTGAATAACATACACGCATCAAATCTGGAGTGGGAGCCTGTTAAGAAGATTAAAACGGTTGGCCCGGACGAGCTTTCTATGGAGATGAAGAAGAAAATCCATGACATGAGCGTATTCGACAAGATGAAGCCCAAGGAGATTAGCGATGCTATCTTGGAGGAATGTTCCGTTCTTGTCAAATACCAAGTGGTTACGATGGTGGTAAAGGGGTATAAGAAATATATCCGAGGTCTCAAAAAACTGGAAACCGAAAGGGCTAATAAGGAAAAGGCGATGAAGGGGGTGGAGCAGCACGAGACTCCAGAACCCAAAAGAAAGGGACGGCCACGGAAAAAGAAAGCAATACCGACAAACCCGGATTTTTGATTGGGTATTGACATGTCTTGAATTTTTGTTATATTTATATATAGCACGTCTCATCACAGCGATCCTGTGAAGGGTGATCCCCGCGAGACCGCGTGATAAATGATTAACTACCAGCCCAGGTAGAGATCCTATCCAAGCGGGCGGTGGACGCATTGGCATGGTGCCAATGTGACTAACGTACACCCTAATAACAGGAAAAATGGATATTCTCATTGCCCTGTTTGGATTCCTTGTATATTTCGCTGGTTTCGGTCTTGTCGGCATGGCGAGCACTGGGCTTACCGGTAAATACCTCAGCGGCATTGATGCATGGACCCCGGACAGAGAACAGAAGTGGTCTCAAATTTACCACATTGAACACGAACGGTATAGGATTTTTAACGAAACTTATACTGGAACTACTTGGTCTCGACGAGGACCAGAAAAAGTACAGGGCGTTACAGGCGCCCCAATTAAGACAGATACCAGCCTGACGACCGGCGGTTTTGTCAAGCACACCGAAATGGACCGCCCGCTGTATGATACCAGCTCCGGGCGTTTGAATTCCGGTCGTCTCCGGACTCAGAAAAGAACTGATACGGAAAATATAGGCTCCAAGCTCTACCTGGCAACGCCTCTTGCCTTGTTCTTCGACTCTGTTCGAGAGGACGATGTAGAGATTGGCCAGCAAGAGATCGCAACGGGCAAGCTTACTCAGCGACTTGTTGACAAGCTTTCCCGCCACATGGGTAACTGGAAGGATGATGAGACGATGATATCGCTGCTTTCCGGATATCCTCAATTCGTTTACAGAACCGTTGCTACAGTCAGAGGATTATCTGATGAAGCTGTTCCGATTGGTGATGTGGATATGGGCGTCAAGCGGGCGCCTACGGAGAACCCGAATCAATTTGTCTATGTTGTTAATGGGGGTAATCCGACTGTTCACAAGCCGACGTTTACAAGCGATAATGATGTTTGGAGTGCGAGGATTACCGAAGAATTAAACAAGATCACTACTACCAGCACGCCTGGATTGAAGCTTCTGAACAGGATTGTAACCTATGTTCAGGAGCAAAAGATGCAGGGTGTTGAATTTGTTGGTGAAGGCAAGAAGTATTCCTTGTTTGTTCTGATCGTCTCTCCGAAATTTATGGAGCGACTGAATGAAGACGATGACTTCTCGAAGAGATTTCACTATGGTCATATGGGGGCCGGTTTTGAGCATCCGCTGATTCGTCCCGGTGATATAAGGTATGGAAACCTATTGATCCGTTCCGAAGAGAAGATGCTGGAAGGTCTATATCAAGCCAAGTACCATTTTAATGCTCAGGGTCATGCCGGTAATTACCACGGGGCGGCTACCGATGCGAAGATCAGCGTCGAGGGCACCGTGGGGGAATCTACCCACGAAGTTGAGCTTGAATGGGGAGAACGTACTCTTGAGACGGCCAATATCGAGCGGATAGAAAGGTTCTTGATCCTTGGCGCCGATGCCATGGTATATGTTCCTGGAAATCCGTATCCGATCGGACCAAGAGACACGGACGATTACGGTCGTATCTCTGCCTTTGGTGCAAAACACATCATGGGCTACCACAGAACCGACTGGGAAGATGCCGCACGTAACATTGTGCTGAATCAATCCAGTGCGGTTGGTTATTGCTACGCATAAACCTCCACAAAAAGAGGGTCAGGGGTGTAAAAA